>CALKWL010000143.1 GCA_938004235.1 uncultured Gammaproteobacteria bacterium | reverse complement strand
CAGCGGGGCATGAAATGAGCTTGGCGTTGAAACGTCTGCGTATCGCAATCATTACGCGCAATTTCGCCACGCATGGTGGCGGTGCGGAGCGCTATGCCGTGGCGGTGGCCGAGCAGCTTGCCGCGCGGCATGAGGTGCATGTGTTTGCGCAAGCTATCGAGCATGACGATGCGCGCATGAGCTATCACCGCCTGTCGCCCATGCGCAAGCCGCGCTGGCTGAATCAGTTGTTGTTTGCGCGGAAAGTCGCACGCCTGACGCGCTCGGGTTTTGACATCGTGCATTCGCATGAAAATGGCTGGGCGGGTCGGGTGCAGACCGTGCATGTGCGCCCGATGCGGCACAATCTTTTGCCACCCGCAAGCCCGCTTGCTCGCCGAGCTGTGCAATGGCTGAAAATTGTCACCAGCCTGCGTTTGATGACGTATTTGCGGCTTGAAGCGGCGCGCTTTTTCCCCTGTCCAGGGCGGGCAATTGGCGTGGTCTCTGCGACTTTGCGCGATGAAATGGCGGCAAGTTATCCCGCAAGTCAAGATTGTTTGCATATCATTCCACCGGGGGTGATCGTGCCGGAACACCCGCTTGGCCAGGATGCGGCGCGATTGGCACTTGCCTTGCCGCAGGATGCGTTTTTGCTGCTGTTCGTGGCCAATGATTTTCGGCGCAAGGGGTTGGATACTCTGCTGGAGGCGCTGGAACACCTACAACCCATGCCCGTCCACCTCATGGTCGTTGGTCATTCCGCCCATCTCGCCGAGTATCAAGCGCGTTGCCGAGCCATGGGGGTGGATGAGCGTGTGCATTTTCTCGGCAGGCAAGAAGCCATGCACCCGGTGTATGCCGCTGCGGATGTGTTGGTTCACCCCACGCGGGAGGATACCTTCGGCATGGTGGTGCTTGAGGCCATGGCACAGGGCTTGCCCGTGGTGGTGAGCCGTGCGCCGTATTGTGGCTTGAGCGCCGACCTGGATGAACACGAGGCGGTGCTGCTGCATGATCCTGCATCAAAGGACGAGCTTGGCGCAGCTTTGCACGCTCTGCTGAATGATGAAACGCGCCGCGCCGCGCTTGCCCAGGCTGGGCGCAAAGTGGCGGCGCGCTATGATTGGGCGCAGGTGGCGCAAGCCTATGAACGCCTTTATGTTGAACTCCTCGAAGCACGCGCCTGATGCACATTCTTGTCGTTAAAACATCTTCACTTGGCGATCTGGTACACATGCTGCCTGCGTTAAGTGATGCCGCCAAAGTCATCCCGGGCTTGCAGGTGGATTGGGTGGCTGAAGAAAGCTTCGCCGCCGTGCCTGCTTGGCATCCTGCGGTTGAGCGCGTGATCCCGGTGGCCATACGGCGCTGGCGTAAATCGCTGCTTTCCAAGGCGACATGGTGTGAGCTGGGCGCGGCGCGAACGGTACTGCGTGAAACAAACTACGCTGCCGTGATCGACACGCAGGGTTTGCTGAAAAGTGCTCTGCTGGCGCGCTTGGCGCGGGGTGAACATTGGGGTTATGACCGCCATTCGATCCGCGAGCCGCTGGCTGCACTGACCTACAACTGGCGCGCCGGTGTGCCGCGTGACCTGCACGCCATTGAGCGCAACCGACGCTTGCTGGCAGCGGCGCTAGGTTATGGCATGGAGGATTTGCCTCTGGATTATGGTCTGGCTGGATTGACTGAGCGTATTTCCATCCCGCCGATTGAAATGCCGCTCTCATTTGTGCTCGCGCTGCACGGCACCAGTCGCGTGGACAAGGAATGGCCGGAGGCGGATTGGATCGCCGTGGGTCACGCTTTGGCGCAACGCGGACGTGCCCTGCTGCTGCCCTGGGGCAATGCCCGCGAAAAGGAGCGCGCCGAGCGCATTGCCGCCGCTGTGCCAACGGCGCAGGTTCTGCCGCGCCTGCGGCTGGATGCGCTGGCCGCCGTCATTGGGCGCGCAGATGCTGTGCTGGGTGTCGATACAGGTCTGATGCATGTCGCCGCAGCCCTGCGCAAGCCCGGTCTGGCGCTGTTTCCTGCCACCTTGCCCGCGCTGACGGGGGTGCGCTGCGAGACCGATGCGCCGCAGATCGCCAGCCTCACACCGCAGGATGATTTGAGTGCCGAAGCGGTGGTGGATCGTTTGCAGGCAGTGTTTGCATGAGCTGGCGGCGGGCGCTTTACAGCGGATTACTTACCCTGCTCACCCCGCTGGCATTTGCCCGCTTGGCGTGGAAAGGTCGCAGCAATCTCGATTACCGCGCACGCTGGGGTGAGCGCCTTGGTTTTAGCGCTAGGTTCCCCGTGAAACCACGTTTGTGGGTTCACGCCGTTTCCGTGGGCGAAGTCATCGCCGCCACCCCGCTGATTCGCGCCTGGCAAGCTCAGCATCCCGACTGGGCGATTCTCGTCACGACGACCACGCCGACCGGCTCGGCACAGCTGCGGCGCGTGTTCGGCAAAACCATCGAGCATGTGTATCTGCCCTACGACCTGCCCGGCGCAGTGCGGCGCTTTTTCGAGCGCACCCAGCCTACGCGCGGGGTGATTATGGAAACCGAGCTGTGGCCGAATCTGTTTGCCGAAGCCAGGCAACGCGGTATCCCGCTAATATTGGCCAATGCGCGCCTGTCCGAGCGCTCGCTGCGCGGCTATGCCAAGGTGCGTCCGTTGGTGGCGGATACCCTGCACGCACTGGACTGGATTGCTGCCCGCGATGCACATGATGTGGCGCGCTTTATCGCCCTTGGCGCGTCGCCGGATAAGGTTGAAGCCTTGGGCAATCTGAAGTTTGATTTGCAGATTGCGCCAGAAGCACGCAAACGCGGCGCGAAATGGCGTGAACTGTTTGGAAAAGAGCGTCTGGTATGGATTGCCGCCAGCACCCACCCCGGCGAAGAAGAACAGGTTTTGGCGGCGCATCAGCAGGTCATGGCGCAATACCGCGACGCGCTGCTCCTGCTCGCCCCGCGTCACCCCGAGCGGGCGGATGACGTTGTGCGTTTGCTTCAGGCGCAAGGGTTTGTGCTTGCGCGGCGTTCAAATCTCAATGTGGGTGCGAGTTTGTCGCACCTACAGCAAGACGTGTCGGTCGTGCTGATCGACACCTTGGGCGAACTGATGGATTTCTACGCCGCCAGCGATGTCGCCTTTGTCGGCGGTAGCCTCGTGCCGCACGGCGGACATAACCCGCTGGAACCACTGGCGCTTGGACTTCCCGTCATCAGCGGCGAGGCGGTGTTCAACTTTGCGGAAATCTACGCCGCCATGCAGTCCAAGGGTCTGGTGAAGATGGTGAACGATGCTCCCAGCTTGGCCGAGGCCGTATTGATGAGTGCGCAAGAACAGGAGGATGCCGCTGATCGTGGCGCAGCCTTTCTGGCCGAGCATCGCGGTACATTGCAGCGGTTATTGGCGCGACTGTCCCTGTAGGCATCGGCGCATCAGCGCAGGACATCCGCCACGCGGGTTTTCAGCTCAGGAAGTAGCTCCGTTTCGAACCAGGGGTTCTGCGCAAGCCAACGGTTGTTTCTGGGGCTTGGGTGAGGCAGCGGCACGACTCTGGGCCAATGCTCGCGCCATGCGCGGACAACCTCCGTGACGGACGAGCCCGCTCCGGGAAGATGATACGCCATGGCATAACGACCAATGGCGAGGGTCAGCTCCAGATGTTTCAAGTGAGCAAGCAGCTCGGCACGCCACATCGGCGCGCATTCAGGGCGCGGTGGAAGATCGCCAGAGCGCCCTTTTCCCGGAAAGCAAAAGCCCATGGGCAAGATGGCGACTTGGTGGCTGTCGTAAAAGGTTTCGCGCGAAAGTCCCAACCAGGAGCGCAAGCGGTCGCCGCTAACGTCATTGAAAGGAAGCCCTGAGTCATGAGCCTTGCGACCAGGGGCTTGTCCCGCAATCAGGATGCGCGCGGATGCACGGCACTGCAAAACCGGTCGGGGGGCGAAAGGAAGACTTTCGGCGCAACGCTGGCAGTTTTTGACATCATCAAGCAGGGTTGCGAGTGAGCGCATAGGAAAGTTTTCGATGCCTGAAGCGCTCCGTATCGCCGCAACGGTTGTGCGTGATTCAACCGTCCTTAAACCGCCGAATCATCCTCTTCGCCCGTGCGGATGCGAATCGCGCGCTCGATGTCGCTGACAAAAATCTTGCCGTCGCCGATCTTGCCGGTTTTTGCGGTGCGCAGAATCGCATCGACAATGGCGTCCACCTGGGCATCGACCACCACAACCTCGATTTTGACCTTGGGCAGGAAATCGACCACATATTCCGCGCCGCGATAGAGTTCGGTGTGGCCTTTCTGGCGGCCAAAGCCTTTGACTTCGGTGGCGGTCA
Source organism: uncultured Gammaproteobacteria bacterium (assembly GCA_938004235.1). GTDB lineage: Bacteria > Pseudomonadota > Gammaproteobacteria > Halothiobacillales > Halothiobacillaceae > Thiofaba. The sequence goes on along the minus strand of CALKWL010000143.1, from coordinate 16,726 downwards.
TGCCGGATACGCCCAGCTCCATCAGTGCTTCACGCACGTCGTCAAGGCGGAAGGGTTTGATAATGGCTTCGATTTTTTTCATTTTGCTCTCCAATAAAAAACCCGCCGCAGCGGGTTGTAAAACTCGGCTTGGAGCGAGCTTACTCGACTTTTAAGGCAATAAACAACGGCGACTTGTCGTGTATCAGACGCATGGCCACAGGCTGCCCCGGCTTGAGCTTGGCTACGGCTGCCTTGAGGTCGGCGAGCGACTCCAGCTTGACTCCGCCCAGCTCCATCAACACGTCGCCCGGACGAATGCCGGCGCGTGCGGCGGCACCATCACCCACCTGACGCACCAACAGGCCGTGCTTGATTTCCAGCTCCTTGAGCTGCGCAGCATCCAGCGGCTGCACGGCCAGGCCAAGCGAGGCCTCGCCCGGTTCGGCACCGGGAGATGCGCTGCTGGTGCTTTCATCCTTGAGCTGCTCGATGGTGACGTCCAGGGTCTTTTCCTTGCCGTCGCGCAGAATTTCCAGCTCGGCCTTGGAGCCGACCTTGGTAGCCGCGACCTTGGCGGGGAGCTGGCCGGTGGACTCGATGGTCTGACCATTGAATTTCAGGATCACGTCGCCGGACTTCACACCAGCCTTGGCGGCCGGGCTATCGGGCTGCACCTGTGCCACCAGTGCGCCGCGCGGACGATCCAGCCCAAAGGACTTGGCCAGGTCAGCGTCAATCGGCTGAATCATTACGCCCAGCCAGCCGCGCACCACCTTGCCGCCTGTGCGTAACTGGTCGGCGACTTGCACCGCCGTGTTGATCGGGATGGCGAAGGACAGACCCATGTAGCCGCCGGAGCGCGAGTAGATCTGTGAATTGATGCCGATGACTTCGCCGCGGGTGTTGAACAGCGGGCCGCCGGAGTTGCCGGGGTTCACGGCGGCGTCGGTCTGGATAAAGGGGACGTAATTGTCATCCGGCAGATTGCGCGCCAAGGCGCTGACGATGCCCTGCGTGGCGGTGAAGTCGAGGCCGAACGGTGAGCCAATCGCCAAAACCCATTCGCCGACTTCGGTTTGATCGGAGTTGCCCAGACGCGCCACCGGCAGGCCGCTGGCTTCGACCTTGAGCACGGCGACGTCGGTGCGCTCATCTAGACCGAGTACCTTGGCGGGCAGTTCGCGTTTGTCTTGCAGGCGTACATTGATGCTTTCCGCGTCCTTGACCACATGCGCATTGGTCAGAATGATGCCGCTGGCATCAATGATGAAGCCGGAGCCCAGCGATTGCGCCGGTCGTTGACTGGGCATGCCTTCACCGGGCATCCCTTCGTAAAAATGCCTGAACAGGTCATTGAAGGGATGACCTTCGGGGAATTGCGGAATCGCGCCGGGCGGCATGCCGCGCGCTATTTTGGGACGTTTCTGCGTGGTGTTGATGTTCACCACCGCCGGGGAGACGTCTTTAATGGTCTGTACGAAGTCCGGCAAGGGAGTAGCCTGGGCGGGCTGGGAAGCCAACCCTGCGCCAACGGCGAGCGCGAGCGCAAGCGCGGAAACTTTGAGCAGATTGCGAGAATGGATGACCTTGGTCGGCATGAGCTTGACTCCTTTAATCAACGGTTCCGTGAATCGTGGTTGTTGGAGATTGGGATACGGGCGCAAGTTCCCCAAGCAGCCTGTCGGACTTGAGGCGATCTGGCTGCAAAAGCTTGCGGAATCCATCCATGGATTCCGCCCTGCGGGTGATGCTTCGCATCCCAACGCCGCTCCAGGCGGCGTTGTTCTGACCGGTTCAGTATCACCGATTTTTTTAGCCAATAGTCCCTGCTATTGCCGAAAAAATCGGAAAAACCTGCCCTCGGTCGGCGACTTTTTCGCTTCAGTCGCTCAAGTCCGACAGGCTGCTCGTGGCTGACGTGGGAAAGCCGAGCGCCTCGATCTGCGCTTGCAGCTCGCGCATCGCGGTCGCAAGCAGGCGGCGGTCGCCCTTCATACCCAGCTCAATGCGGCGGCGCGGTTGTGCCTCGCTGGGCAACAGCGGCAGGCTGAACAGTTTGAGACGGGGGTAGTTGTGCTCGAAGGCACGCATAAGTTCGAGCAATTGATTTTCCGAAGCGTCCCAGACCCACAGCGCAGCCTCGGCATAATCAGTATCGCCTGCCTCGGCAAACTGCGTGTTCAATACCCAGTCGAGCATGGTGTGCGCCATTTGCGGGAAGCCTGGCATGAAATAGCAGGCGTGCAGGTAAAAACCGGGCACGTTATTGAGCGGGTTGGGAATCAGCCCCGCACCCTGGGGCAGATCGGCCATAAGCACGCGGTAAGGGTAGGCGTCCGCGCCAAACTGAGCGACGATGCGCGCCTCGGCCTCCGCATGGCGGCTCAGTGGCACGCCCAAGGCGCGCGCGGCGGCCTCACGGGTCAGGTCATCCGGCGTGGCGCCGATGCCGCCAAAGCAGAAGACGGCATCCGCCTCTTCGCGCGCCTGGCGCAGAGTGCGCACAATCATTTCCATGTCGTCGCCGATCATGCGCACCCAGCCAAGGCGCAGGCCGCGTGCGTTCAGACGCTCAATAACCGCCGGGATATGCCGATCCTGACGCCGGCCGGAGAGCACCTCGTCGCCAATCACCACCATGCCGAAACGCAGCTTGATGCCTTGACGCACCGCCTGGTTCATTGCTTGGCCCCGAGCTTGAGTGCATTGAGCTTGCTCGTTTCCCATTCACGGCGTATGGCTTGTGCATCATACTCGCCCGCCTCCGGCCAGCCCTGTACATGCTGCACCACCAGATCGGCCAGCATGTCGAGATGATCGGCGCGTGCGTTCAGCGCAGGAATGTAGCTGTAACTCTCGCCGCCTGCGTGCATGAAATACTCGCGGTTTTCCTGCTCGATTTCTTCAATCGTCTCCAGGCAGTCGGCGGAAAAGCCGGGGCAGATCACCTGCACGTTTTTGATGCCTTGCGCCGGCCAAGCTTTGAGCGTCATGTCGGTGTAGGGCTTGATCCACTCTTCCTTGCCGAAGCGTGACTGGAAGCTGACCTGCCATTCATCGGCGGCCAGGCCGAGTTTGTCCGCCAGCAAGCGTGCGGTGACGTGGCATTCGCAATGATAGGGGTCACCATTGAGCAGGTAGCGCTCCGGCACGCCGTGGAAGGACATCAGCAGTTTTTGCGGCTTGCCGTGTTCGGCCTGATGTTCGCGCACGCTGGCGGCCAGCGCCTCGATATAGGCCGGGTGACGGTGATAGTGATTGATAAAGCGCAGCTCGGGCAGCCAGCGCGTTTTTTGCAATACGCGGGTCACGTTGTCGAACACCGATGCGGTCGTGGCGGCGGCATATTGCGGGTAGAGCGGCAAGACCAGCACCCGGCGCGCACCTTGTCTGCGCAATTCGTCCAGCGCACGCGCAACCGACGGATTGCCATAGTCCATGCCCAGACTGACCACCACAGGGCCGGGCAAGCGCTGGCTCAGGCGCTGACGCAGGCCGTCGCGTTGCTGCTCAGCCAGATACAGCAGCGGCGAACCGGTGCCCTCGCCATAGTGATCCCATACCTCGGCATAGGCGGCGGCGGATTTTTTCGGGCGGGTGTTGAGAATGATGCCGTTGAGAATCAACCACCACAGCAGACGCGGCACTTCAATCACACGCGGGTCGCTGAGGAACTCGGCCAGATAGGTGCGCAGCGCCTTGGGTGTCGGCGCATCCGGCGTACCGAGATTGACCAGCAGAATGCCGAGTTGCTCCGGGCTGCCGTGGCGGTAGTCTTTTTCACCGTGGTACATGAGGACTCCCAAAGTGTAGGTGCGACAAATCCGCACATATTGTGTGTGACAAGTGCGAATGAATTCGCACCTACAAAAATCAAACCGCGCCCTGACTGCGCAAATAATCCTCATACGAACCGCTGTAATTGACGATGCCGGTCGGGGTGAGTTCGATAATGCGCGTGGCGAGGGACGACACAAACTCGCGGTCATGGCTGACGAAGATCAGCGTGCCGGGGTAGTTTTCCAGCGCCAGGTTGAGCGATTCGATGGATTCCATGTCCAGGTGGTTGGTCGGTTCGTCCATCACCAGCACGTTGGGGCGTTGCAGCATCAGCTTGCCGAACAGCAGGCGGCCTTGTTCGCCGCCCGACACCACCTTGACCGATTTCTTGATTTCATCCTGCGAGAACAGCAGGCGACCCAGCGTAGCGCGCACGGCCTGCTCGTCGTCCTGCGGGCGGCGCCATTGGGTCATCCAGTCGAACAGGCTCATATCGTCGGCAAAGTCGTCGGCATGATCCTGGGCGAAATAGCCCAGATTGACGTTTTCCGAGAGCTTGACTGTACCTGTGTCGGGCGCAAGGTCGCCGACCAGGGTGCGCAGCAGGGTGGTTTTACCAATGCCGTTCGGGCCGATGATGGCGATGCGTTCGCCGACTTCCACCATCAAGTTCAATCCCTTGAACAGCGGTTTGCCGTCGAAGCCCTTGCTCAGATTTTCGGCTTCCAGCGCCAGGCGGAACAGCCCCTTCTCCTGCTCGAAGCGGATGAATGGGTTCTGGCGGCTGGAAACCTTGACTTCGGCCAGCTGGATTTTCTCGATCTGCTTGGCGCGCGAAGTGGCCTGGCTGGCTTTGGAAGCGTTGGCGGAGAAGCGGCTGACGAAGGATTGCAGTTCGGCGATTTGCGCCTTCTTCTTCGCGTTGTCGGCCAGCAGGCGCTCGCGCGCCTGGGTGGCGGCGGTCATGTACTCGTCGTAGTTGCCGGGGTAGACGCGCAGCTCGCCGTAGTCCAGATCGGCCATGTGGGTGCACACGCTGTTCAAAAAGTGGCGGTCGTGCGAAATGATGACCATGGTGCTGTTGCGCGCATTGAGCATGTTTTCCAGCCAGCGGATGGTGTTGATGTCGAGGTTGTTGGTCGGTTCGTCCAACAGCATGATGTCCGGGTCGGCAAACAGGGCTTGTGCCAGCAGCACGCGCAGCTTCCAGCCCGGCGCGACCGCACTCATCAGGCCGTAGTGCTGCTCGACCGGAATTTCCAGTCCCAGCAGCAGCTCGCCGGCGCGCGATTCGGCGGTGTAGCCGTCCATTTCGGCAAACGCGCCTTCCAGCTCGCCGACCTTCATGCCGTCTTCGTCAGTCATTTCCGGCAAGGAGTAAATGCGGTCGCGTTCCTTTTTCACTTCCCATAGCTCGGCATGACCCATAATCACGGTGTCAATGACCGTGTAATCTTCGTAAGCGAACTGATCCTGCTTGAGCTTGCCCAGGCGCTCGCCCTGATCGAGCATGACCTGACCTGAAGTCGGCTCAAGGTCGCCGCCGAGGATTTTCATGAAGGTGGACTTGCCGCAGCCGTTGGCACCGATCAGGCCGTAGCGGTTGCCGTCGCCGAATTTGACGGAGATGTTTTCAAACAGCGGCTTGGGACCGAACTGCATGGTGATATTGGCGGTAGAAAGCACGTTGGTATCCAGAAAGCGAAAATAGTGCTGCGTACTTTAACGGATTGAGGCGGTTTAGGCTTCTAACTGACGTGTTTCTGCTGTCAATTGGTCTGTGTTTGGGGGGCTCTGGTAAAAAACCAGCGCGATGTCAAGAAGTTAACCCCCAAGCCGGTGATTGACCCTGCGGCCACGCCTAACCAGGGTTGAGTAGCCACCACATCAATGAATGCAATGCACAAGGCGTAGGTCGCGTAGTTGATCGCCCCTCCGAAAATCATCAGCCCGAGGTACAGCGACCATTCTTTGGGCGATGGTTGTGCTTTCGTCTCAAACGTATAGCGCCTATTCAAAGCCCAGGTCAGGCTGGCAGCAGCGAGAAAGGAAAACACACGCGCCAGATAGGGGTTAAGTCCCATGCCAATAACAAGCAGCTGGACAATACTCGCATCAACCACAAAGGCTCCGCCGCCGACCAAAGCAAACCTGAAGAGTTGCTTCACGTTGTTGGCTCTTTTGCGCCCCAGAGCGGGACGGCGAGGTAGGCCAGTCTTTTCATTTCGTGCCGTCCCTTGGTGACGGTATCCAGAATTAGGCCGCAAGCGATGGAAAGCAGCGAGGCAATCATCATCCCCGTCACCAGAATAGCCGTGGGAATGCGTGGAACCAGCCCGGTTTCCGCATAGGTGAGTAGTAATGGGCTGACCAGAACCAGAGCAATAACCGCAAACAGGGCACCGAGTCCGCCAAAAAAAACTATCGGTCGTTCTTGGCGGAATAGTTTGAAAATCGTGCCCAAAATACGAAGACCATCACGATAGGTGCTGAGCTTGCTGAACGAGCCCTCTGGGCGTGACTTGTAGGGCGTGTCCACCTCGCCGATGGGCATACGCAACTCCAGGGCGTGTACGGTGAGCTCGGTTTCGATTTCAAAGCCGATCGCCAGCGCGGGGAATGACTTGGCAAAGCGCCGCGAGAATACGCGGTACCCGGAAAGGATGTCGGTGAACTCGCGACCGAACAGACGAGCCACAAACTCGGTCAACATCCGATTGCCAAAACGATGACCTGCGCGGTAGGCCGCCTGTTCATCAGTGATGCGGCGCCCAACCACCATATCGAGATGCTCTGCAAGAAGGCTGTCGACCATTTGGCGGGCGCTTTGGGCATGGTAGGTGTCATCGCCATCCACCATGACGTAGGCATCGGCCTCGACGTCGGCAAACATGCGTCGCACCACATTGCCTTTGCCGCGCAACTTGACTTTGTGCACGACGGCGCCTGCCTCGGCAGCGTAGTTCGCCGTGAGATCGCTGGAGTTGTTATCGAATACGTGGATGACAGCCTGCGGCAGAGCAGCACGGAAATCGGCCACCACGCTGCGTATGGCGACTTCCTCGTTGTAACAGGGGATCAGAACGGCGACACGAGGGGCTCGGCTCATTGAATCACGCTCACGCTGGGTTGACAGTCGGGCAGGTCAGGCGGGTTTTGTAGTTTCATGGGATTTCCTCCCGCCGTTTCGTGGAAATAAATGCAAATGGGCGGTTTTTGCGTGAGCCGCTCGTGAAAGGGAATTCTTAATTTGAAGCCGCTCGTCATCAGGTCATCGCGCCGCAGCGCTTTGGCGACATCCGGGCGCAACACCACCAGGCGCTTGAGTGCACCGGCAGGTTCAGGGTTCACAAATACCTCTAAGGCTTGAGTTTCCATGCCACCTGACCACGGTGCCCAGCCTGACAGCACCAACGAATTGCCTTCCAGTTCGGCTTTATCAATGTTTCCACCCTTGTCGGCTGTCGCATAGGGTTCATTAAGGTAACGGACATTCGGCTCGGTAATAAAGTCCGCGGCGGGTACGGCAATGGCATCAGGCTGCAAGAGCCTTGGATTAGGGTCAAATGTCGGAATGATGTGAGCGTAACGGTTAAACACAGCGTCCAGTTCATCCTGCGGCATGTGTGGAAAGTGTTGTTTCCAGAAGGCAAGCTTGGGAACGGCGGTTACATGGCTCAGTGAGCGGTAGCCTAGCCCATTCGCACTGGCACCCGGAAAGCCGCTTGCCGCGAGAATGCCGTGATTACTGGCCTGCATGGCATCCAATGCCCGAGTCACACCTGTTTCCGAGTGATTGAAAATCGGCCATGCCGACTGCGTTGGATTAAACCTGAAGAAAATGAGAATACCAATGACCAAAGAAGCAATGGCAAATGCGCCATGAGCTTGGCGAGGAGATTTTCTTGCGTACAGGAATGCAAATACAAGGATGGGCAAAGCAAGCCAGTCATGCCAGTCCGTTGATATGGACAGGGCGTCGCCAACCGCGGCTCCAAGCTCTAAAGACACGACGCTGATTGCCATGCGCAGCCAAGTCAGGCGCAGTCCCAATCTGCTGGCAACAAAGAAAAGAAAGAAAAGCAGCAATACGCCCGAAGCAAATTGCATGCGCGACGGCGGCACGTAGTGCCACAGGAAGGGAGCGCCGGCCCACCAGGGAAGGGGCAGCGTGACCCAGGCGAGCATCAAAAGCGTCGCGCCGCCCAGAACCCATGTGCTCCATTTATCATTTAGCAAAGCACGCCAATTCCGGTAATCGAGAAAGACGAGGATCAACAGGGCGTAGTACATGCCCACCGTGCCCACTTCGCAAATATTGGCAAAGGCGGCATCAAAGTTGCGATCAAAGTTAAGGGAGGGAAATATCCACGAGGCCACAAGCAGAAGGTCAAGGCCGCCGCTGGAGCGGCGAGCTCCGGGATAGAGCGTACTCGCCGTCTCGCGTAAATAGTCGCCCAGATAGAGCGCAACGGTTGCTGCAGCGAGCGCAGCAGCTAGCGCAAGCAGCCCGAGGCGCGCCGGGCGCAGCAATTCCGGCGCTCGCGCCAGCAGCAGCACGGCGCCCACAAAAGCCAGGGACACCTGTATCGGCGGATAAAAATTCGTCAGTAGCCAAACCACAGCCAACCAGTAGAAAGCCATGGCCTTGAGCCAGATCGGCCAGCGCGTGGCAAACGGCAACAGCACCCACGGGAAAAGCGCGAAGATCGGCCCCTTTTCACTCCACCAAAACTGCACCATTCCGGTGAAATAAAGACCAATCGCAAGTGAAAATGCCAGTACCGGAGTCGCACCGAACCATCTGAGCAGCCATGCATAACCCACGATGAACAAGGCTGTGATGGCAAACCAGTGAAATGAATAGGCATAGGCCGGATTCACCCACCCATAGAGCCACATCGTGGGTTTGAATACGATGCCCCAGTCATGGATGGGCAGGCCATAGTTGATCCTCAAATCCTCTTGATAGAGGGAGGTCTGGTTGTAGCGCTCGAAATGATTGTTGACGGTGGCTTGAGTGAGCGGTGTAACAACCGCCCACTCGTCCGAGCGGATCGCTCGTGGCGCACCCCTTGCCAGGCCGGAGTCCTCAACTCCAATGAGGTTCAGAACAATGCCGTAGGACGACGGTGACCATGTGTTCAACACATACAGCGCGCCCACGAATAACAACAGGACAAGAACGACGATGTTTGCCTTCGTCCAGCCCTTGCTTGGCGCCGCGTGAGTGTCCGCTTTAATCATGTCATTCATGGCTCGTATCGTTGCGTTTGCCCAAGATGAGCCTGCGACCGGGCCAGTAAACTAGCACGTCAAATGCGCATTCCCAAGCCAGGGCTGAGTGCACAAATGGCGTAATTTCTTTGTCCATAAATGGCTTTGATGGGCGAACTGAAGACTTCTTGCACCGTCAGGTGCGCATGAATTCGTACCAACGCTCTGTGCACGCATTTGGCAGAAAGCGCTGCGGAGTCTTACGATGCAACTATTTCCCAGCGTATGTGCCCCTTGATTATGACTACTCCAACCACCCTGCGCATTGCCACCCGTAAAAGCCCGCTGGCCATGTGGCAAGCCGAAGAAGTGGCGCGCCGCCTGCGCGCCCTGCACCCTGACATGCAAATCGAATTCATCAAACTCACCACCCAAGGCGACCAGCTTTTGGATAGCCCGTTGTCCAAAATTGGCGGCAAGGGCTTGTTTGTCAAGGAGTTGGAAGTCGGCATGTTGGCGGGTGAGGCGGACATTGCGGTGCATTCGATGAAAGATGTACCGATGGCCTTTCCCGAGGGCTTGCACCTGCCGGTGATTATGCAGCGCGAAGACCCGACGGATGCGTTTGTCTCCAATACTTACGCCAGCCCGGACGACTTGCCCGAGGGCGCAGTGGTGGGCACGTCCAGCCTGCGTCGCCAGATGCAGCTCTTGCAGCGCTATCCGCATCTGCGTATCGAGATGCTGCGCGGCAATGTGAACTCGCGTCTGGCCAAGCTGGATGCAGGGCAGTATGACGCGATTATCCTGGCTTCGGCGGGCTTGATTCGTTTGGGTTTTGCCGAGCGCATTCGTATGAGCATGACGGCAGAAATGAGCCTGCCGGCGATTGGTCAGGGTGCAGTGGGTATCGAATGCCGGGCGGGCGACGCCGTGATTGAGGCGCTGATTGCGCCACTGAACTGTGTCGATACCCAAGATCGCGTGATGGCCGAGCGAGCCATGAACGCACGTCTCAACGGCGGTTGCCAGGTGCCGATAGGCGGTTTTGCCGTGCTGGAGGGCGACGCGCTGTGGCTGCGCGGCCTGGTGGGCTCGCTGGACGGACAAACCATGCTGCGAGCCGAGGCGCGCGCACCGCGTGCGCAGGCGCAGGCACTGGGGGAGCAGGTGGCGGATGCCCTGCTGGCGCAGGGCGCGGATCGCATTCTGGCCGAGGTGGGAATCGGCGCATAGGAACACGGGTACATGAACGCCCTGCATGGCCTGCGCATTGTCCTGACTCGCCCCGCCGGGCAGACAGCCCTGATTGCGGCACGCATCCGCGCGGCGGGCGGCGAAGTGCTGACGCTGCCTTTACTGGACATCATTCCACCGACCGAGGCCGTCGTCCCTGAGGTTTTGCAGGCACAAATGGCGCGTGCCGACGAAGTGGTTTTTATCAGCCCGAATGCGGTGCGCATGGCCTTGCAGGTTTTGCCCGCTGCGGATTGGCCACCCGATTGCGGTCTGGTTGCCGTAGGGCAGGGAACGGCGCGTGCGTTGCGCGAGGCGGGGGTTGCCCGGGTGCGTGCGCCCGTTGATGGCGCCGACAGCGAAGCGGTGCTGGCCATGCCGGCGTTTCAGCATGTGGAGGGGCGGCGCGTCCTGCTGGTGCGCGGCGAGGGCGGGCGCGAGCTGTTGGCGCAGAGCCTGAGCGTACGCGGCGCGCAGGTGGAACATGCCGTGGTGTATCGTCGCCGTGCGCGCCCGCCGTGTGTTTCGTCTTTGCGCCAACATGAGCGTCTGTTGTTCGTCGTGACGTCTTCCGAAGCCCTGCGAACGCTGGCGGGCGCGGCTCAGAGTGCCGATGATGCCGCCTGGCTCAAGCGGCAGACATGGGTGTTTGCTCATCCGCGCATTGCCCGGCTTGCCGAAACATTGGGCTTGAATCGTGGCATGATTGCCCCAAGCCCTGAAGATGATGCGGTGTTTGCCGCGCTGCTTGCGTGCGCGCCGAGCCTCATTTCCTAACTGGCGGCGAACAGGAGCCTGTTCGCCGCCTGCCCATGCCGGAGTCCGAGCCATGACCGAAAACACCGTGTCCATCGACAAACATCCTGCCGCTGACGCCAGCAAAGATACCGCTCCCCCTTCCCGGCGCAAGCGCCCGCTTCTGGTCGGGGCGGTGTGGATTCTGCTGATTCTTCTGCTCTTGGCGAGCGGTGCGGGTTACTGGGGTTACGCTCAGTGGCAGCAGCAACAGCAGGCGTTGACGAGCTTGCAGTCGCGGGTGGCCGAGCTCGATCAGCATCTGAACGCCCAGCTCGGTCTACGCGCCAGCCGCAGCGATTTGAGCCGTCTGGCCGAAGAGACGCAAAGTGCGCAGCAGGCCGTACAGCTCGCCGTGGCCGGGATGCAGACCTCGCTTGATGAACACAAGCAGAGATTGGATCAGTTGAATCAGATGCTGGGGCAGGATGCCAGCCAATGGCGCTTAAGCGAGATTGAGCGTCTGTTGAGCGCGGCGCAATTGCGCGTCGGCGCGCTGGACGATCCGCTCGGCGCCCGCCAGATGTTGCAGGAAGTCGAGCGGCTGGCAAGCGCCTTGGGCGGCGAGTCGCTGCCCTTGCGCACGGCTGTGCAGCAGCTGGCGAGCGCGCTGGATCGCAGCGTGCCGCTGGATCGGGATGGCCTGGCGCTGAAAATATTCAATCTTGCACAGACCATGCCGCACTTGCCGCTGAAATCAGGTGAACAAGCACAATCATCCGGCGATGTCGCCACCCCGCAGGATGGCTGGTGGGCACAGACCAAGGCCTGGTTCGGCAGCTGGATGCAGATCAAGAACACGGACCAGACTGCCGCGTCCAAGCCGGCGCCCGACCAGCCCCAGCCGCTGGCGGCGGCGAGCCAAACCTTGCTGGAAGCTCGCGCGGCGCTGCTTAACCGGCAGGTGGATGAGGCCTACCGCCTGAGCGCGCAGGCGCTGGCGTTGGCGCAACAGGCGAAGCAGATCGACGGCTCCGCCCCCACCGTGCAACACGCTCTGGCGCAGTTGCGCGATATTAGCGCGGCGCTAGAGCAGGGCTACCGCCCGCAGACGCTTGATTTTGCACCTGCGTTCGTGGCCTTGCGTGCCTTGAGGCCGCCTGCGGCGAGCGTGACGGAGCCGATCACGCCGAGTCTCGCCCCCGCGATTGCGCCCGATGATGCGACCGAAACCCTCAATCAGACCAAGGAGCCTTAATCATGCGTCGCCTTCTTCTTGTCCTGATCGCCCTGGCGCTCGCCATCGGCGCCATGGCTCTGCTCATCATGCGCGATGCGGGTACGGCGCATCTTGGTTGGGGAAACTGGCAGATTGAAACCACCATGGCGGGACTGCTTGGTGTGATTATTGTCAGCGTACTGGTTCTGGGGGCGGGGCTGTGGCTGGTGAACTGGCTGGTGCGCGTGCCGGTCATGTTGCGCTTGCGTCGGCAGCGCAAACTCGAAGCGCGCGAGTGGGACGATCTTGAGCATGTGCTGCGCCAGTGGGTTGCCGGAGATTGGGATGCTTCGGAAAAACTGTGCAAGCGCCATGCGGACGCGCCGCAAAGCCGCTGGATCTGGCTGATGGCGCAGGCGTTCGCCGCGCACCAGCAGGGCTTGAGCGCGCGCGCGGAAGACAGTCTCAAACTGGCCGAGCAGCGTTTTCCGCAAAATGCGCCCAGCGTACGTTTAATGCAGGCGCAATGGCTGATGCAGGACGGGCGCGCCGATCTGGCTCTGCCCATCGTGCAGCGCCTGGCTGCGCAAGACCCGCGTCATCCGGCCTTGTTGCGCCTGCTGGCTGAAAGCGAGCGCCAGGCGGGCGACTGGGATGGCGTGTTGCAACGCCTGCCCATGCTCACCAAGCTTCGCGCCCTGCCCGAGGATGAGCTGCTGGCGTTGGAAGAATCCGCGGTGGAAGGGCGTCTTGGGCAGCTGGCCGCGCAAGGCGCGCCTGCCATCGAAGCCTTCTGGCGCGATATCCGCAAAAGCCTGCGCGGGCGCGAACGCCTGGTGGCGGCCAAGGCCGTGGCGCTGGCAAGTTGCGGCGAACACGATCAGGCCGCGGAGCTGCTGCTGGCGGGACTGCGCGAACGTACAAGTCAGACGCTGGCGGCGGCGCTGGTGCGCATGAACCCCACGCAGACGCGCAGCGCCCTGGACGCCGTCGAAGCGGTTCTGGCGCGCACGCCCGGCGCGGTCAATGCCGACCTGAGCCTGTTTGCCGCACACATGGCCTGGCGGCAGGACATGTGGGGCAAGGCGCGCGCCCATGCCGAGGCGGTATTGCAACAGCCCGCCAATGAGCACGCCTATGCCGAGGCGCACATCCTGCTCTCCCAGCTGGACGAGCGCGAAGGGCATTCCGACAAGGCGCTGACCCATGTCCGTGCGGCGTTCGATGCGCTGGACAAGCTGCCTGAAGCGGGCGCCGCGTCGAAAAATTAGGGCGAAAAGCGTTCACCCGGCGATTTTCCTGGCGTAGCGGCGGCGTGACGCGGCGCTGGAGCCTCTCCATTCACGCCAGCCGAACCTTCCATGAACCCCATCGAACAACAATTCTTCAACGACCTGGAAAAAAAGCTCTGGACCGCCGCCGACAAGCTGCGCTCCAACCTGGATGCTGCCGTGTACAAGCACGTGGTGCTGGGCCTGATCTTCCTTAAATACGTCTCCGATGCCTTTGAAGAGCGGCAAAAAGAGCTGAACGCGCAATTTCGCGATCCCGAACACGACTACTACATGGACGCCGAGCATTACGCCGACGACTACGAAGGTCATATCGCCGCCGAACTGGAAGTGCGCGACTACTACACCGAGAAAAACGTGTTCTGGGTGCCGCTGGAAGCCCGCTGGCAAACCCTGCGCGACTGCGCACAGCTGCCGCCCAAGGCCCCGCTGCCCTGGAACAAACCCGGCAAGGACGAGCCGGAAGAAATGCGCAGCGTCGGCTGGCTGATCGACAACGCCATGGAAGCCATCGAGCGCGAGAACGAGAAAAAACTCAAAAACGTGCTCAACAAGGACTTCGCCCGCACCCAGATCGACAGCCACAAGCTGGCCGACCTGATCGCCCACTTCTCCGACACCGACTTCAACCGCAAGGACTACAACGGCCAGCCGCTGGGCCTCAAGAGCAAGGACATCCTCGGCCACGTCTACGAGTACTTCCTCGGCCAGTTCGCCTTGGCCGAAGGCAAGAAGGGCGGCCAGTACTACACGCCCAAGAGCATCGTCACGCTAATTGTCGAAATGCTTCAGCCCTTCAAAGGCCGCGTGTACGACCCGGCCATGGGCTCGGGCGGCTTCTTTGTGCAAAGCGAAGAGTTCATCGAACAGCACGGCGGCAAGATCAACAAAGGCCAGATCAGTGTCTACGGCCAGGAAAGCAACCCCACCACCTGGCGCCTGGCCGCCATGAACATGGCCATACGCGGCATCGACTTCAACTTTGGCGGGCAGCCCGGCGACACACTGCTCAACGACCTGCACCCCGACCTGCGCGCCGACTTCGTCATGGCCAACCCGCCCTTCAACATGAAGGAGTGGTGGAACGAAAAGCTCGCCAGCGACCCGCGCTGGATCGCCGGCACCCCGCCGCAGGGCAACGCCAACTTCGCCTGGCTGCAGCACATGCTCTACCACCTTGCCCCGGCGGGCAGCATGGCGCTGCTGCTGGCGAATGGCTCGATGAGCAGCAACACCAACAACGAAGGTGAAATCCGCAAGAAGCTGATCGAGGACGACTACGTGGAATGCATGGTCGCGCTGCCCGGCCAGCTCTTTACCAACACGCAAATCCCGGCCTGCATCTGGTTCCTGACCCGCGACAAGCGCAACGGCCTGGCGCTCAACAAAACCAAGCGCGACCGGCGCGGTGAGTTCCTGTTCATCGACGCCCGCCAGCTCGGTTACATGAAAGACCGCGTACTGCGTGACTTTACGGTGGCAGACATCCAGAAGATCGCCGACACCTTCCATGCCTGGCAGCACGGCGAGGGCTATGCCGACGTGCCGGGCTTTTGCTACTCGGCCTCGCTCGCCGACATCCGCAAGCACGAACATGTACTCACGCCGGGGCGTTATGTCGGTGCTGAGGAGCAGGAGGACGATGGCGATGTCTTCGCCGACAAGATGGCGCGGCTGACGGCGCAGTTGGCAGAACAGTTTGCCGTCAGCGCCAAGCTGGAAGGCGAAATCAAGAAAAATTTGGCGGGGTTGGGGTATTCGCTAAATACGGAGGTGAACCATGATTGATTACAGCAAACTGCAAAAATCCCTCAAACACCTTGAGATGCAGTATGAAAATTACTCGAACGCCCAATACCGTACTGAGTTGTCCGAGCTAGATAAAGAAGGGATTGCAGAGTCCACCATCCAGCGGTTCGAAACCAGTTATGACACGCTATGGAAAACCCTGAAGCGCTTTTTAGTGGAAGAACTGGGTATTCCCGAAGTACCCAATAGCCCCAAGCCCATTCTTCGGCTGGCATTCGACAACCAGCTTTTTGCATCGCCGATTGAGCAATGGCTGAAGTATGCCGACGCCAGAATCGACACGGCACACGACTACGATGGTAACAAGGCGGCGCAATGTCTGGCACTGATGAAGGACTTTATTGACGACGCCATCGGCCTTTATCAGACAATGACTGGAAGCACTTGGGAATGAGCGAGCCTATCGACATCAGCCCCGGCCAGCGCAAGGAGTTACTTGGCCTGATAGCGCGCTATCTGCCGAATGTTGAAGTGTGGGCATTTGGCTCACGGGTGAAATGGACGGCACGCTCCAATTCCGACCTGGATTTGGTGGCCTTTGCCAAGCCAGAAGATGAAGGACGTGTTTCGCGTTTGAAAGAGGCACTGGAAGAAAGCTCACTGCCGTTCCGGGTGGATTTGCTGGTGTGGGATAACATCCCGGAGAGTTTTCAGAAAAATATACGTGATCGTTATGTGGTGATGGTTGGGGAAGAGGAAGCGGCCCGGGATTGGGTTATGTCTTCTAATTTGCCAGAAATTCCGCTTGCAGAAATTGTCACGATAAAGGGAGGTAAACGCCTCCCTGCAGGGAAAAACCTGCAATCAGTGCCGTCTAAACATCCTTATATTCGCGTTCGAGATGTTGGCCAGCGAAGTCTGCCAAGAGATGGAATTGAATATGTCCCCGATGACGTTTTCCCTTCGATTTCTCGCTACATCGTTCAAGAAAACGATGTTGTGTTATCAATCGTTGGAACAATCGGCGCGCTCAGCATCGTGGATAGCTTCTACGACTATGCATCTCTGACTGAAAATTGTGTGAAATTGACAGGGTTGGACTATCACGACGCGCTCTATCTTTACTACTACCTATCATCCAGCATAGGGCAGCAAGAAATCTCTCAAGGTACTGTAGGTGCTGTTCAACCAAAGCTTCCCATCTACAACATTGAAAAAATAAAAGTTCTATGGCCCGAAGATAAAAACAGGCGCAAAAGAATTGCGGCTGTGCTTGGTGAACTCGACGACAAGATCGACCTCAACCGCCGCATCAACCAAACCCTCGAAGCCATGGCGCAAGCCATCTTCAAGTCGTGGTTTGTCGATTTCGACCCGGTCAAAGCCAAGATCGCCGCCAAAGCCGCCCTCACCCCGACCCTCTCCCAGAAGGAGAGGGAGGAAATCGTGCTGCGCGCCGCCATGAGCAGATCGGAAGAGCAAACGTCTGAACTCCAGTCACGTCAGTCAATCTCGT
>CALKWL010000142.1 GCA_938004235.1 uncultured Gammaproteobacteria bacterium | reverse complement strand
TTTTGCAGCTTGCCTTGGGGGAGAGCGAGGTGTTGCTTGATCGGCGCTATCTGGGCTTTGCGTGGAACAGCGTCATGCTGGCATCACTGGCGGGCTTGCTGGCCTTGGGCGCGGCCTTGTTGCTCGGCTATGCCGCCCGCCGGTCGGCCAGTCGCTGGCTGCATGGGCTGAAACGCTTTGCGGTGATGGGCTATGCCGTGCCGGGGACGGTGTTGGCTGTGGGCGTGCTGATTCCCCTGACCGTGGTCGATCATGCCCTGATCGCCTGGATGAAAGAGTTATTCGGGATAACCTCTGGTCTGCTGTTGACCGGAAGCGTATTCGCCTTGCTGTTTGCCTATCTGGTGCGTTTTCTGGCGGTGGCCGTCCATGCCGTTGACAGCAGTCTGCAACGCATTCGCCCGAGTCTGGATGACGCGGCGCAGGGCTTGGGGCTTTCGCGCTGGCGCGTGCTGCGTCGGGTACACCTTCCCTTGCTGCGCGGCGGCATGTTGAGCGCGCTGTTACTGGTGTTCGTTGAAGTGATGAAAGAGTTGCCCGCGACCATTGTCCTGAGGCCGTTCAATCTGGATACGCTGGCGACGCAGGTGTTTGTGCTGGCGGCGGACGAGCGGCTGGCCGAGGCCGCCGTGCCTTCGCTCATGATTGTGGCGGTTGGTTTGTTGCCGGTGATGATCTTGACGCGGGTGATGCGGAGTTCAGCGAAGCTTTGAGCTGATCTTAGCAGAATGCTGAAAAACTCATCCATGAGTTTTTCAGCCCGATCGAATCCGGTACATGCCCGAATTTGATCGCGACAAATCAATCACTTGAGTGATTGATTTGCGTGCGGGACATCCATGTCCCGCCTTAACAGGCTGCTGAAATGAGTATTTCAGCAGCCTGTTAAGGCCGAAAAACCATATCCAACTGCGGATCTGCCACCGTTATTCCATGCTTGTTTGCGCTTGAAACGACAAACGGCATCACCACGTCCAGTTGAGAGAACGTCATGGCCAACATGCCCATTTCATGTTTGAAATTACCGAGCATGGGACCGTCCGCCCAGGGGCTGTTTTCCATGCCTTCATGGTCAGCAGAAAGCGAAAGACTGGACAGACACGGGTATCTGGCAGTCAGGGTGGCGTGCAGCGCAAGAAGCGCAGGCGCGATGTCACGCGCATCTCCGTAATAATTTTCTTGAAGCTGGTTGATTTTTTCCCAGACTTCGCAGTCATTTGGGGAGGTGTGCCCCACGAGCAAATAAACGTTGTAGCTCATACATGCTTACTCCTTTAAAGCGTTTCCGAAGCAAACTCAGCCAGACGCGAACGTTCGCCGCGCAGCAGGGTGATGTGTCCGCCGTGCGGCCAGCCCTTGAAGCGATCGACCACGTAGGTCAGTCCCGATGTGGTCTCGGTCAGGTACGGTGTGTCGATCTGCGAGATGTTGCCCAGACAGATGACCTTGGTGCCGGGGCCGGCGCGGGTAATCAGCGTCTTCATCTGCTTCGAGGTCAGGTTTTGCGCCTCGTCGATGATGAGGAACTTGTTCTGGAAGGTGCGGCCACGCATGAAGTTGAGTGAGCGGATTTTGATGCGTGCGCGCACCAGATCCTGGGTGGCCTGACGCTCCCATGAGCCGCCGCCTTCGACGCGGGTGAGGACTTCGAGGTTGTCCATCAATGCGCCCATCCACGGGGTCATTTTTTCTTCTTCGGTGCCGGGCAAAAAGCCGATGTCTTCTCCGACCGGCACGGTGACGCGGGTCATGATGATCTCGGAGTAGAGGTTTTTTTCCAGCGTTTGCGTCAGCGCGGCGGCGAGGGTGAGCAGGGTTTTGCCGGTGCCGGCCTGCCCGAGCAGAGTGACGAAATCCACCTGCGGATCCATCAGCAGGTTCAGCGCGAAGCTTTGTTCGCGGTTGCGTGCGTTGATGCCCCAGACGGTGTTTTTCGGCAGGGTGTAGTTGTTGCAGACTTCGACGATGGCTGCGCCGTTTTCGTCGTGGTCGCGCACCACGCCTTCGAATGAACTTTCGCCTTCCATGTAGATAAACTGGTTGGCGTTCCATTCATCGGCCAGCGGGCCGTGGATGCGATAAAAGCTGCGCCCTTCTTCCTGCCAGGCGTGCAGGTCTTTGCTGTGGGTCGTCCAGAAGTCGCTGGGCAACAGGCTGATGCCAGTGTAGAGCAGGTCAACGTCATCCAGCACCTGATCGTTTTCATAGTCTTCGGCCATGATGCCGAGCACGGTGGCCTTGATGCGCAGATTGATGTCTTTGGACACCAGCACCACCTGGCGGTCGCTGGTCTCGCGCATGAGCGCGAGCGTGACGCCGAGAATGTCGTTGTCGGCCTTGACCCCGGCGAGTACGTCGGGGAGCTCGCTGCGCATGACGCGGGTCTGGATGAACAGGCGTCCTGAGCTGTGGCGCAGGCGACCGTCGCGGAAGGGGTGGCTGATGGGCACGCCCGCGTTAATTTCGCTGGCGTCGGCATCAACGAGCAGGTCATCAAGAAAACGTGTGGACTGGCGCACGTTGCGTGCAATTTCGGAGACGCCTTTTTTCAGATTGTCCAGCTCTTCGAGCACGATCATCGGCAGGAAGATGTCGTGCTCCTGAAAGCGGAAGAGCGCGCTCGGGTCGTGAATCAGAACATTGGTGTCGAGAACGAACAGGCAGGGACGGGTGCGCTCGTGATGAATCATGGGTACGCCTTAGCTTGATGTGAGGGATCGCAGTGTGTTCAGTTCTTCGAGGACGGTGCGTGCATGACCTGGGACTTTGACCTTGCGCCAGGCGTGTTGAATATCTCCTTGCGGGTTGATGAGGAAGGTGCTGCGTTCAATGCCCATGTATTCTTTGCCGTAGAGCTGTTTCAGTTTGATGACATCAAAAAACTGACACAGTTTCTCGTCGGGGTCGCTGATGAGTTCAAAAGGCAGATCCAGTCTGGTGCGGGCGTTGTGGTGGCTTTTGAGACTGTCGCGAGATGCGCCGAGGACGCGGGTTCCGGCAGCGAGAAACTCGGGATGCAGGCGTGCGAAATCTGCGGCCTCCTGGGTACAGCCTGGCGTGTTGTTTTTTGGGTAGAAAAACAGCACTAACCACTGACCCAGTAGGTCGTTGGGCAGTGTGAGCACGCCTTGGGTGCTTGCGAGTTGACAGGGGGGGAAATCACGGAATGCGAGAGGGTGCGGGTTCATGTCTGCTCTGTTTAGCGTATCGGGTCGAGGGTGGCGTCCAGATTCAGTTCGTCGCATAAATCAAAAAACGCTTCTTTGAGCAGGGCAAGCCGCAGGTTGGCGGGAACCTCAATCTGCATACGCAGGGTTAGCATCGGGGTGGCATTGTTGGGGGCGCTGTAGGGCATGGTGGCCAGATCGGTGATGCGGATGCCCTGCGCGCTGAAAAACTGGGCGAGTTGGTGCGTCATGTCCGGGGTGTTCAGACCGACGATATCGACGGCATAACTCAGGTGAGCCTCAACAGGGGAGGGAATCTCGGTACGCACCATGTGCAGCGCCATATCATGCTGGCTGGCCAGCTGTTTGATGGCGATTTCCAGACGGCTCAGACGGTCCCAGCTGCCTGAAACCAGGAGCGCCGACGCCGATTGCTGTCCGAGGGAAACGATGCGCGCGTCGTGAATCAGGCATTTATGCTGGGCGATTGGCCGGGTGATGCGCTCGATCAGCCCCGGAACATCCGGCGACAGGAGTGTGATGGCGAGGTAGGTCTGCATGATTTTTTACGCTGGTTCATGTGTAGAAGCTGAAAAAATCCATCCATAGTTTTTTCAGCCAGGCTGCCGCGAACTGAACTCGCGGCAGCCTGCGCAAGCAAGGGTATAACCCTTTGCTTGCGTCGGGGTATCCATACCCCGGACAGGAAACGCTGAAATTCAGCGTTTCCTCGGCGAGTTTACACGCCGAACTGTTCGCGCAAAAACCGGGGCGGGACACGGGGTTTATTCACGCTGAATTCTTGCATGACGCGCTGTCCGGCGGGTAGTATGCGTCGATTATCCGACTCGGGGTTTAACGGGCTGTTGAAAAGCAGCCTGCTAAGGCAATGCAAGGGCGTTTCGCACGCGAATCAAATACGTAAGTGTTTGATTCGCTTGGCCGCGCCCGGACATGTGCCGGGTGCGGCGCGTTGTCAAAGGGCAGGAAAGCCCTTTGACAACATCCTGATAGAGTCAAGGTTCTGCGTGGGGATGACAGCATGTTTCATG
Source organism: uncultured Gammaproteobacteria bacterium (assembly GCA_938004235.1). GTDB lineage: Bacteria > Pseudomonadota > Gammaproteobacteria > Halothiobacillales > Halothiobacillaceae > Thiofaba. The sequence continues at coordinate 16,589 of CALKWL010000142.1, read as the reverse complement.
GGAGTATGGTGGCCTTGGTGACCCCGATGCGGGCGGATGGCGCGCTGGATTTTGCGGCGCTCCAACGTCTGGTCGAGTGGCATATCGCTGAAGGGACGGATGTCATTGTGGCGGTGGGGACAACCGGCGAATCGGCGACGCTGGATGTGAAAGAACATCTGGAGGTGGTGCAGCGTACCGTGGAATATGTCGCCGGGCGCATTCCGGTGATTGCGGGTACGGGAGCGAACAGCACGCGCGAGGCGATCGAGTTGTCGGCGCAGGCTGTGAGCCTGGGGGTGGATGGTTGCCTTCTTGTCACCCCGTACTATAACAAGCCCACCCAGGAAGGCTTGTACCGTCACTATATGGCGATTGCTGAGGCGGTTCCTGCGCCGCTTGTGTTGTACAACGTGCCGGGGCGTACCGCGTGCGACATGCTGCCCCTTACGGTTGAGCGTCTTGCGGATGTGCCTAATATTGTGGGAATCAAGGAGGCCTCGGGCTCGCTGGAGCGTACACGGGAACTGGTGGAGCGCCTGAGTGGGCGTATTGACGTTTATGCGGGCGATGACGCACTGGCGCGTGAAGTCATTCTGCAAGGCGGTCGGGGCGTGATTTCAGTGACGGCGAATGTCGCACCGCGCGCCATGGCGCAAATGTGCAAAGCTGCGCTGGCCAAAGACGCTGAGCGCGCAGCCGAGCTGGATGCGCCTTTGGCCGGACTGCACCAGAAACTGTTTATTGAGTCGAATCCAATCCCGGCAAAGTTTGCGCTTTATGCCATGGGAGTGATCGAGGCGGGAATTCGTCTTCCCCTGACTCCGCTCTCCAAGGAGCATCATGCCGCTGTGCTTGAGGCCATGGCCTTGGCGGGCATCGAAGTTTCGCTTTCATCGTAAACGTCCAGTGTAATTGACCCTGCGGTCTTTGGAGATTGAAAACATGCAACTGACGGTTCCTGCGCGCGTGAAATTCTGGATTCCAGTCGCCGTGCTGCTTGGCATGAGCGCGTGTTCATCCATTCCGGGCATGGGCAAGGAAGAGCCGCGCGAAGCACGGCGTTATGCCACGTTGCCGAATCTTGAGGTACCGCCTGCGTTTACTGCGCCGGATCCTTCGCTCAATACCGATGTGCCGCGTGCGGCGAGCGCCTTGGGTGAAGCGTCCAAAGGCGAGCGTATGGGCGGAACAGGCGTGCTTCCCAAGTCGGCGACGGTGAGTGTCGAGGGACCGCCGGATGCGCGCTGGCTGAATGTTCAGGCGCCGCCGGAGGCTGTCTGGCCGCGTTTGAGCACCTTCATGCAGATGGAAGGGTATCCGTTGAAGCGTCAGGATCCCAAACTGGGCATCATGGAGTCCGACTGGGTCGGCAAGGGTGAAAATGCGCCTGAAAAAGCGGGTTGGGAGTCTTTGCTCAAGGGCATCACCACATTTTTCTTCAAGCCTGAATATATGGATCGGATGCGTATCCGTATCGAGCGGGGGGATGGCGATAACCAGACGCGGGTTTTCTTGACCAGTCAGCGTATGGATTTGACTGAGAAAAAGGAGCCGATTAACGGCAATGATTACGAGGGCTTTACCTGGGCGGCGTCACCGGAGAATCGCGAGTTCGATGCGGAAATGCTTGAGCGGATGATGGTGTATCTGACCGGTGACGAGGCGCAGTCCAAGGCGCAAATCGCGGCTTCGCTTCAGCCGCGCGTGAGTTTTGTCAACGAGGAGAACAAGCAGTACCTGCTGCTTGAGCAGTCGTTGCCGGTGGCCTTCAACCGTACGCGCGCGGCGGTGGAGCGTCTGGGCTTTGATATCCTGAAGGGCGACCTGGCGAGCGAGTCCTTGCAGCTGCGCCATTCCAATCCGCGCAACCTCTATCAGGGCATTCGCCTGCGCGGGGTTGAGCTGAAGCCGACGATAGGTACGACTCCGGTCACCCTGACCTTGAGTCTCAAGCCGCTCAGTGCAGGTCGGACGCAGATCAATATGCAGGACATCAAGGGCGACCAGGAACTGCCTCAGTTCGGTGCCGTGCTTGGTCAGCAGCTTGCCAGTCAATTGCGTTGAGCCGTCCTGGGGTTGCTTGAGGTGACACAGCCTGAATTGGTTGCAGTCGATGCGCAGAATGTCGCTGCATCACGGCATGGTCTCCGGGCGCATTTTATCGAGCATGTAGCTGCGGGAGCTGAGAGTTTCGATGTTGCGCTTGCGGTCATTCCTGCGGGGGCTTTTTTTATGGGTTCGTCGTTCAATGAGTACGCCCGCCAGGAGAGCGAGGGGCCGCAGCATAAGGTGACGGTGCAGCGTGATTTTGCCCTGATGCGCCATGCCGTTACCCTGGGGGAGTACTGGCGCTTTTGTGATGCCGCCGGTTACCCGCGCCCACGGCGATATAGCTGGATTGAGCCCTTGTTTCCCGTGTTCAATGTGTGTTTTCTGGATGCGCAGGCTTATGCCGAGTGGTTGTCGGAGCAGAGCGGGCAGCGTTATCGCCTTCCGACCGAGGCAGAATGGGAATACGCCGCGCGTGCCGGAACCGAAACAGCCTTTGCGTTTGGCGACAAGATTCATCGCAGCGAGGTCAACTGTGCGGGCGGCCTGCATTGCACGCGCGGTTTTTATTTTTGCGGTTTGAGCCGCCCTGTGACCGTGGGCAGCCTGCCTGCGAATGCCTGGGGGCTGCATGAAATGCACGGCAATATGCAGGAATTGGTGCTCGATCATTGGCGTGAGCAATACTCCGGAATACCGCGCGTGGCGCATGAGCCCTGGCTTGAAGGCGACGCGCGTCTGCGCGTGGTGCGCGGCGGCTCATGGTTTGATCCGCCCGGCATGGCGCGCAGCGCGGCGCGCTGGTACCGTGAACGCGCTGAATTCGATCTCAACCTGAGTTTTCGTTTGCTGCGTGAGCTGGATGGTTTGGGATGACATCACTGGATACAGTCTTGGCTTCGTCTCACCAACCGACTATTGCCTTGGGCGCCTGGGGCTGGCAGCACCCCGAATGGAGTGGGGGATTTTATGCCGATGATTTGCCTGAGGATTGGCGGCTTACCTTTTATTCCAATGAATTTGATGCCGTAGGATTGTTTGCGGCGGGGTGGATGAATCCCTCGCTCGACGAGCTGGCGCAATGGATTGAAGATACCCACGAGGGTTTCCGTTTTCATCTGGTGATGCCTTCGATGGTATTGAAGGGCGATGAGGATGTGTTTTCAGGCATTGCTGAGCGTTTGCGCGTGTTGCAGCCGAGGCTGGGTTCTCTGTTGCTGAGCGTGGCTTCGGAAACCTGTTTGTCCATTTTGAGCCTGATCGCTCCGGCGGGCGTGCCTTTGTATGGCCTGCATGCCGGGCGTCTGGCTCCGCAGGCCATGCCGGATTTTCATGCCGTCATGGATAGGACGACCGCCCCCCTGATTGTTCTGGGCGTCGAGGCTGACGCGGTGACTGAGGCGGGGCGACGCAGTCAGCAACGCGCCCTGCGCGCCGGGATGGATGCGCTGGCGTTGCGTCGCCGGGCGACGATTCTGGTGCAGGATGAGCCTAAAAAAATGCTGGCGAGGCTTGAGGCCATGCGCTCCATGCGCGCCTTGCTGGGGTGGCAATGAGCGCTGTTCCGTCGGGCGAACCCTTGATCGAAATCCACAATCTGACGTTTTCGCGCGGTTCGCGGCTTATTTTCGATCGGGTCAGCCTGAGCATTCCGCGCGGCAAAATTACCGGGATCATGGGGCCGAGCGGTACGGGCAAGACCACGCTGTTGAAACTGATCGGCGGACAACTGCGACCGGATGCCGGCGAGGTGTGGGTGGATGGGCAGAATGTGCATAGCCTATCGCGAAGCGCACTGTTCGCCTTGCGCAAGCGCATGGGGATGCTGTTCCAGCATGGCGCGCTGCTGACCGATTTGTCGGTATTCGAGAACGTGGCTTTCCCCCTGCGTGAACATACCTGCCTGCCGGAGTCGATGATCCGCGATCTCGTGCTGATGAAGCTCAATGCGGTGGGGTTGCGCGGGGCGCACGACTTGCATACAGCTGAGCTTTCCGGCGGCATGGCGCGGCGGGTGGCTCTGGCGCGCGCGCTGGCGCTTGATCCTGAGTTGGTGATGTTTGATGAGCCGTTCACCGGGCAGGATCCGATGACCCTGGGTGTGTTGGTGCGTCTGATTCGCAAGCTGAACGATGCGCTTGGGCTGAGCAGTATTCTGGTGTCGCATGATGTGGCGGAGACGCTGTCGATTGCTGATCATCTGTATCTGCTGGCGGAGGGGCGGGTGATTGCTTCCGGCACGCCCGCCGCCATTCAGGCGGATGCGTCGCCCTGGGTGCAGCAGTTCATGCAGGGCATGGCCGATGGCCCGGTGCCATTTCACTATCCCGCCGCGCCCTTGCAGGATGATTTTCATCTGCCCAAGGTGCAGGAGTGCGACAGATGTTGAGTGTCCTGGGACGACTTGGGCGTGCGGTGCTGGAGTCCTTGGCGCGCCTGGGGCGCTGGTTTGTATTCATGCTTGCCCTGTTGCCGGCCTTGCCTTCCGCCCTGTTGCGCCCGCGCCTGATTGTCGATCAGCTTTACCATCTTGGTGTGCTGTCCTTGCAGATTATTCTGGTCGCGGGCGCTTTTGTCGGTCTGGTGCTGGGCTTGCAGGGCTATTCGATTCTCGCCACCTATGGCTCGGCGGAGTCGCTCGGCGTGGTGGTGGCGCTATCTTTGGTGCGTGAGCTTGGGCCGGTGCTGACGGCCTTGCTGTTTGCGGGACGGGCAGGGTCGGCTTTGACTGCGGAATTGGGTCTGATGAAGTCCACCGAACAACTGGCTGGAATGGAAATGATGGCGGTTGATCCGCTCAAGCGCGTCGTTGCGCCGCGTTTTTGGGCAGGGGTGATAACGATGCCCTTGCTGGCGGCGCTGTTTTCTCTGGTGGGTGTTTTCGGCGGTTATGCAATTGGTGTGGGCTTGTTGGGGGTGGATAGCGGCTCGTACTGGTCACAAATTCAATCCCAGGTCGATTTCTTTGATGACATCGTTAACGGTGTGCTCAAAAGCCTGGTGTTTGGCGTGGCGGCGGCCTGGATTGCCTTGTTTGAAGGGTATGATTGCGTGCCGACAGCGGAGGGCGTGAGCCGGGCGACGACGCGCACGGTGGTGAATACCTCGCTGGCGGTATTGGGGCTGGACTTCATCATGACGGCGCTGATGTTTGATGTGTAACAGGCTGCTGAAATACTCATTTCAGTAGCCTGTTACGGCGGGACATGGATGTCCCGCACGCAAATCAATCGCGTAAGTGATTGATTTGTCGCCATAAAGCCCGGGCGTGTACCGGGCTTTATGGGGCTGAAAAACTCATGGAAGAGTTTTTCAGCCTCCAGGTAATTCAGACGGCTATCGGAGTTTATTTTAAGTGCAAAACACCACATCTCGCGATATTTGGGTTGGGCTATTTGTGGCGCTTGGTTTGGCAGCGCTTACGCTGTTGGCCTTGAATGTAAGCAATCTGTTAACCCTGCCGTCGTCCAAGGGGTATGTGATTACCGCCGAGTTTGACAATATTGGCGGATTGAAGGTGCGCGCACCGATCAAACTTGGCGGTGTTGTCGTCGGGCGGGTGGAAAGTATTTCGATTGATCCGCACAGCTTTCGTGCGGTGGTGGGGATGAATATCGAATCGCAGTATTCGATTTTTCCCAAGGATAGTTCGGCGGCCATTTATACTTCGGGACTCTTGGGGGAGCAGTATATCGGCCTGATGCCGGGTGCTGAGGAGGCTGTGCTTCAGGCCGGGGATCGCATTGCAATCACTCAATCAGCGATTGTGCTGGAAAACCTGATTAGCCAGTTTTTGTTCCAGAAAGCCGCTGAAGAAACCAAAGAGTAACGAGGGTAAACCGATGAACGTGATTTCAGGTGTTGTGACTCGCAAGCTTAATGCCGCCTTGGCGGCGGCCTGGCTGTTCGCGTTGCCGGGGGTTTCTTCGGCGGTCAGCGTCAATCTAGATCAGGCGGTCGAGATGGCATTGAATACCGACCCGCGCATCAAGGAGCGCGAAGCGGTGGTCGAGCGGGCGCGAGGCCTGTTGGATGAGGTGCATGGACGTGCGGGATTGCGCATTGACGCCAATGCCTATGTCTCGGCGGTTCCGGGGGTAGATGGTGGCATTTTTCAGAATGGCGCAAGCACCTGCACCACCTGCACTTTGCGTGATGATGCCGGCAAGTTTGACGATGGCATTTCCGTGCTGGCGGGTTTGCAGTTTGCGCTGGTGCATCCCTTGTACACCTTTGGCAAGGTCGAGAATTATTCCGAGGCGGCACGCAACAATATCCAGGTTCGTGAAGGCGATGTGCGCCTGACCCGCGCGCAGACGCAGCTGGATGTGCGCCGCGCCTATTACGGTTATCTGACCGCGCGTGATACCAAGGTGTTTCTGGTGGATTTGCTTTCCAAGGTGGACTCGGTGATTGCCGGGATCGAAAAGCGCAAGGCCTCCGGCAAGCCGACCTCCGAGGGGAATCTGTACGCAGTTCAGGCCGTGCGCGGCTCGGTCGGGCGTTATCTTGCCCAGGCCAAGGCCATTGAGGCCGTGTCGATGGATGGTCTGAAAACCCTCGTCGGCGTGCCACTCTCGGCGCAGTTAGAGGTTAGTGATGCACATATCGAGCCGGTGGCATTGCCCGAAGGTTCGGTGGATGAACTGGTCAAGACCGCGCTGGCGCAACGCGAGGAAATGGCGCAGGTCGAAGCCGGCATGACCGCACTGCGTGCCATGGTCAAGGCGCGGCGTGCCGAGATGTATCCGGATGTTTATGCCGCCGTGGTTGGTGGCGCTGCAGTTGCGCCGGGACGCGATACGCTGGATAACCCGTATATCTTCGATAATTTTAACCATGCCTACGCCGCCCCGGTGTTGGGGGTGGGCTGGAATATCCGTCCAGGGATGGTCAATGCGCAGACGCGCCAGGCCGAAGCGGATTTGCGCGAAGTGACTGAAAAGGCCAATTTTGCGCGCATCGGCATTCCCTTCCAGGTGGCGGAAGCCTATCACCGCTCCAAGGGCGGGCAGGAAGCCGTGCAGCAATTGAAAGAAGGGTTTATCGCCGGTCGCCGCTGGTTTACCACGGTGTTTATGGATAGTGAGGCCGGGGCGGTGGATATGGCCTTGCTGGTTGAGGCTTTCCGTACCTACACCACCATGTACGGCGATTATCTTTTGGGCATCAATGATTACAACATGCAGGTCGCGCAATTGCGTCATGCGCTGGGTGAATGGAAGTAAAGGGAGTTGGCATGAACGGTTTGTCGCGAAGGGCGTTTTTGAGCGGTTTGGTGCTGTTGGCCTCCACCGGTTTGAGTGCGGCATCGGTGGTCGATGACGCGCCGATGGTATTGATTAAAACCACCTCGGACGAGGTATTGGCGGCGATTAAGGACAATAGCGAGAAAATCAAAACCGATCCCAAGCTGGTCAGCGGCCTGGTGGAGAAAATGGTCTTGCCGCATATTGATTTCCAAACCATGAGCAAACTGGTTCTGGCGGTGAATTGGCGCAAGGCCAGCGCGGCGCAGCAGGCGGCCTTTACGCAAGAGTTCCGCGAATTGCTGGTGCGTACCTATTCCAAATCGCTGGGCGAATACGATGGACAAAAGGTGACCTATTTCCCCATGCGTGCGGAAACCGATCCGAAAGAGGCTTTGGTGCGCACGGAAATTCAGGCTAAATCGGGTATGCCGATTCCCGTGGCTTATCGTTTGCGTAAAAACGAGCAGGGTACGTGGAAGATTATCGACGTGGTGATTGACGAAATAAGTTTAGTCACCAATTACCGCAATACTTTTGCGCAGGATGTGCAGCGCGTGGGGATTGATGGATTAATTAAGCAACTACGCCAAAGCAATGCGGATGGTGGGGTTTGATTAAGCCTTGGTGTTTTTGGCGAGCGGAGCACTCGCCAATGCAGCGACCAGCAGGATAAGTGTCAGCACCGGGCCGTAGGGCTGATCGAAATGCAGGGCGAGGAAAAAGGCCACAAGGTGCGCCAGCAGACCAAGGGCGAGGGCAAGCATGACGGCGTGTGACCAACGCGAGGCGAAGCGGAAAGCGATGCGCGCGGGGATAAAGGCCAGCGCAAATGCAGCCATCACGCCGATGCTGGCGGCGGCGAGCGCGAGGCAGCCTGCGAGGATAAATTCAATGAGCAGGCTGTGCATCCGGCTCATTGGCTGAGCGGGAAACAGGAGTTCGCGCTGGATGCGGCGGCTCAAACCCGGCAGCAGGGCACTGGCTACGAGCAGGCCGATGGCGAGGCCAATGGCGTGTTCCAGACGGGTGAAGTAGAGCTGGCCGTCGATCAGCATGCGCCCGATGTGCTCGCCCGAGGGCAGGTTGGCGACCAGAAGCAGGCTCAGTCCCCAGGTGGCGAGGAGTAGCACGATCAGGCCGTCTGCCGAGCGTGCCAACCACGGCTTGACTAGGGCGGCGGCGGCTGCACCGAGCAATGTGCCGGGTAGCGTCGCCCAACCCAGCAACGGGGCAGCCACCATGCCCAAACCACCCGCTTGGGCATAACTCAGTGCGGCAAGGCTTTCATTGCGCAGGCGCAAGAGCAGGCCGCACCACGCTAGCACGAGTGCCGCCAGTGTGCCGCTGATGAGGGGGAGGTAAAAGATGCTGTCCATATTCATAAGCCCTATCTACGCAGCGGGCAGTTCAATCACGCGCGCGCATTGCGCTTGTAGCCAGACGTGATCGTGGCTGATGACGAGTATGGCGGCGCGGCTCTGATGCAGCGCCGTGGAGAACCATTGCGCAGCAGACGGGTCGAGATGGTGGCCCGGTTCATCCAGCAAAATCAGCTCCGCTGCATGGCCTAATGTCACGCTCAGGGCAAGCTGCTGGAATTGGCCGCCACTGAGTGCGTCACAGCGCGCATCCAGCAGCCCACGCAGCGACTCTGGCAATACCGAAGGCGCAAGCCCAGCGAGTTGGAGGTAATCACGCACCGAGAGCGGCCAGCCCAGTGGGCGCGGAGGGTGCTGCGACTGGTAACTGATTTTGAGCTCGGGGCGCATGAGCAGCTCGATATTGGCACTGCGACGCAAACCGGCAATGTGTTCGAGCAGGGTGGTCTTGCCGCTGCCATTGGCGCCGCACAGGCCGAGCTTCTCGCCGCTATGCAGTTCAAAAGCAAAGGCGGGGAGCGGTTGAGCGTGGCGGCGCAGGCGCAGCAGGGGTTCAGGGTTGCTTGGCAAGTGCGCTGACCCATAGTTCGAGCATAGCCAGATAGCCTTGCAAATCGGTATTGGCGGCTGGTTCCATCGGCAGGGCGACCGCTTTCCAGCCGAGTTCATGTGCCAGCATGGCGGCACCATCGTCGGCCTGATACGGGGCGCGAATGACCATGCCGCGCTTGCCGCGCAGAGCCTGGATCAGCTCTTGCAAATGTGTTGCGCTGGGCGGAACACCGGGGGATGGCTCCAGCGTGCCGAGCAGAGGAATGTTAAAGCGGGTGAGGAAATACAGCGCATCTTCGTGGTAGAGCACCACACCGGGCGCGCCCTGCAGTTGCGCGCTGGCTTTTTGGCTGAAGGCCAGCAGACGCTGGGCGCTTTGTTGGGCACGGCTGCGATATTCGGCGGCGTGAGGCGTGTCCAGGTGCGCCAGCCATTCGCCCAAGGCGGTGGCCACGCTGGCCATGCGCACAGGATCCATGTGGATATGCGGGTTGCCCTGCTTGTGGATATGGCCGAAAAACGGGTTGCCTTCACGGGTTTCCTTAATCAATTCAACATGCTGGGTGGCAATCAAGGCACCGGGCTGACCCGGCTGAATGCGCGGGTTCCCCGCTTGCTCGAGCACGGCAGGCAGCCAGCCTTCTTCCAAGCCTGCACCGATACTCACCAGCCCGTCCGCCGAGCGGGCAAGGCTGAGCAAGCTGGGCTTGGCGGTCAAATCATGCGGGTCACGATCCGGCGGAGCCATCACGCTAACCTTGACCTGATCGCCGCCAATCTCGCGGCTCAGTGCGCCAAGGCTGGCCGTGGTGGTCAAAATATCCAGGGCCTGGGCGGAAAAACTGAGCAACAGACCAAGGCATGCGGCAGCAGCGCTCAATAATGTATTTGATTTCATAGGCTTAGAATCCATGTGCGCCGTGGGTGCCAAAGCTGATTTGGTATTGCAGGAAAAATTCGTTGTAGGTTTTGTGCACGGCTTGTTCTTTTTCCATGCCCGCCACCGCCTCGGCGAAACTGCCGGAAACATTCGAGACCTGGAAGCGTAGCAGCTGATTGTGGCTGATATTCCAGGTGACGACCGCGCTGATTCGATCAAGGTTATCGAAGGTACTGGTATTGGTGGGCCCGAAGGTGGCATTCGCCCGGCTGGCTTCGTGAGTCATCCCGGCAGACTCGATACGCGCACCGATTTTCCAGCGCGGGAAGATGCCATACAGGGCTTGAATGTAGGCCGAATCGACGGTCAGATCGCGTGGTTGCCCGACCAACTTGGGCTTGAGCTCGTGATAAACCAGACTCATATCCTTGTTTTGTAACCAGTATTCACCCTGAAGACTGAAGTCACCCACGCCGCCTTCACCGGGTGCGTCGTAGCGATACAGCATATCCACGCCAAACATGGACGCTTCGCCTTGCAGGCCATGTGTCGCATCGTTAATGCCGGGATGGTATTCGTGCAGCTCTTGATGCAGGTCGGAACGCACCCAGGACAGGCCGCCGAGCACCTCGTGATTGGGCGCAATTTCGCCACCCATTTTGGCAAAGGCCGTCCACACGTTCGGCCAGTTACCCTTGCTGTCGAAATAAATCGGCTCCCCGGTTTCATCATTGCTGGTCGGGCCTATGCTGGCGGCAATACCCTCATTGCCGCCGGTCAAAGCCTCCACGCCAAAGCGCAGATGGAACGGTGTCGGCGCCAGCCAGTTAAGCTGCGCGCCGCTACCGCTCAAGCCACCCGCCAACAGCATTTGATAGGGCAGGGCTTGATCGACAAAATCCCAGGCGTGGGGATGCTTGTTGTTCAAATAGCCGATGTCGCTCAGCATCTTGCCAGCCTTGAGTTGCAGCCCGCCCGGCAAAAACTGGGTGCGCAACCAGGCCTCCTCCAGCTCCAGCCCGTCGCTGGTCATCGACAAATTCATGCGCCCATCCAGCCATCCGGGGGCAAGCACACCAAAAGCCGCCTCGGCATTATTCAGATTCAAGCCCTTATCCAGGCTGCCGCCATGACTGTGGCCACCTTCGCCTTCATGCCCATGCGAGCCATGCACGTTATAAATGCCCAAGGAGTCTTGCACCGTCAGGTCCTTGGTCGCGTCGTAAGCCACACCATCGACAAAAAATGCCGCCGAAAAGCGCACATCCGGCAAATCGTTTTTAGGCGGAGTGTCGGCCTGGGCAGAGATAGAAAGCAGGGACGAGCCGAGCAACGCGGCAGACAACAACGGGCGGCGCATGAATGATCCTTGTGGTTACTTTATAACGTAAGTCGGGCATTCTACACGCAAGCGCACGGTGGGCAAGATGACTGGGGTTGGGGGAATTAGGAAAGGATGGTCATGGCTGCACACCATGGGCGTGGCTGCTGACAGGGCGCAAGTGTGGAGGGGGTGAGACTAAAGATCGAGTAGGGATATTTCTTCACTAGCGTCGTTCTCGTCATCTTCGTCGTCACTATAGTTGAACTCGACCTTGCTCTGAATGACGATTTCATCCATCACCGTTTGCAATTGGTCGGACTTCACTACGCTATCGAATGCGGCAACGAGATCCTCGACATTGATAATCTCTTCGATGGATTTCATGTAGGAGTCAACGATGGCGACGATCTTGTATTTCGCAACTGCCTGCGCACGAATAGCAGCGCGAATTTGATCAGGGGTTTCATTAGACTTGACGATGAAGGAAATTGGAAACCGCTGCACCTTGTCAATGTCGAGAAAATATTTGTTGACATCGATGGTTTCTGTTACCTGAAAGAAACGCCCCAAGGGCTTCATGACAAAGTCAATGCCGCCGTCGTTGGCATTTGTGCGTCCAGTTTTGTAGAGGATCAGGAACTCCTCGGAAACTGTGTCCTTGGTTTTGCCGATCCACACGGTTTCCTGGTGATACTTGGCCTTGAGAACTGCATAGCTCACAATTTCAAACACGCGAGCATCAACGTTTGGCCTCAACTGCTGCACAACAAAATCGACGGCCTTCTCGGGGTCTTTCTTTCCTAGTTCGGCGATCTGGCGGCATGCCTCAAGGAATCCCTCGAAGGCGGCCTTTTTCGTTGCCACGTATGCATCAATAACGTCGATGATTGCCGGAGCGATGTTGTAGGTGTAGTCATTGCCGTCCTTTCGGCGAATGGTGACTTGCAGCAAGTCTTCCTGAATCCAGTAACGCTGTGACTCCACGTCGCGCACGATTGGCGGCTTCCCCACTGTTGGATAGAACTTCTTGAACTCGTCGTTAAAGCGTGAGTTGAGCGCATGGTTTTGTAGCTTCGCTCCGAACGGAAGTTCGCGTTGCCGCCTGAGCAAGTCCGAAAAACGAGCGCCTTGATACTCGGAATATGGCACCTCCGCCTTGCCATCGGCAAAGTCATTCTTGATGTAATCCTCAACTACGACGTATAGCGCGTAGTGATTGGCGAAAGCACCACGAGCCTTGGAGCCTCGGTTTGCCGCTTTGGTCTTGTTGTTCAGGTAGCCGAGAATTGGACTCGCCTGAAAAATGTCTTCGGCGTATTCGCCGAAGTGCTGTTGCAGTACCTTGATGATTGCTGAAGTGAAGGCGTGTTGTGCGATTTCAAATTTGGACATCAAAGAGCCTCGTTGGTTTGATTGAATCACCGCGAATGCCGTTTCCATTCTTGCGGACATAGGTCTTGTCAAGAGTGCGAAGTTCTTCGCCATTGAACTGACTGGCAATGCCAAGACGACGCAGTCCAATTTTTATATAGTCCGGTTGAAACTCAATCCCGATTGATTTTCGGCCAAGTCGTTGCGCGACTGCGCAAGTGGTAAATGTGCCGCCAAAAGGATCAAGAACGATTTCGTTGACGTTTGTGCTGGCTTTAATGATGCGCTCTAAGAGCGCCTCGGGTTTCTGACTCGGATGCTCTTCGTATTCAGCCATGCGGTAGCGGACACGCGGGATATACCAAGTGTTACCGGGGATTTTTGTTGTCTTGTATGGGGTGGGGACTTCTTTTCGATAGTCGATAAGCTTTCTCACCGCGCCAGTCTTGGCCTCGATTTCAATGTCATCTGCATTGAATGTGTATGCTTTCGGGTCTTTGACGCAAAAAAGAATTGGTTCGTACAGAGAACCGAAGTACTTCTTGGCTTGGACGCCGGAACTGTCGTAATGCCAAACAATCCGGGAAAGAATGGTCAGGCGCTCTCGGAGCCATAAGTCCAAGTAAGGCATTGCCTGTGTGCTAGTCATGACGTAAAGACTGCCTGTTGGTTTGAGCTTTCTGACGCACAGCTCTAACCAGCGATAACACCATTCAGCATAAGCATTGTCAGACGGCCAAACGTCCTTGAACTCACCGAAGCGCTTTCCTATGTTGTAAGGCGGGTCAGCAAATACCAAGTCAACCGATTCATCCGGTACATCCAGCAATGCCGTTAAGCAATCGCCGTAGTAAATGGTGGCATCTGGGCTTGTGTATTTCTCGAAATTGTCCATTCTGAGCGTTATCCGAAAGCCGTAAAGGGGCAGTTTACCTTTCATTGGTCTCGTTATCGAGGGTGAATACCTTCAGCGCAAATCATCCTGCCTCATGCCCATAAAGCTTGTGATAAAGCCCGCGTTGTTCCAGCAGGGCATCATGGCCACCCTCTTCAACAATGCGTCCGTTTTCAAACACCAATACGCGCTCGGCCTGGCGCACGGCGGAGAGGCGGTGGGCGATGATGATGACGGTGCAGCCAGCCAATTCGGTGTGCAGATTGGCGTGCACGCGGGCTTCGGTGGTGTTGTCGAGCATGGAGCTGGCTTCGTCCAGAATCACCAGTGCGGGTTTGCTCAAGACCATGCGTGCAATGGCCAGACGTTGGCGCTGGCCGCCGGAGAGGCGGATGCCTTGCCGTCCGACCAGTGTATCCAGGCCTTCGGGCATGGCGGCGACGGTTTCGCGCAGTTCAGCGACTTCGAGTGCCTTCCATAACGCATCATCGGGATAATCGTGCCCCAGGGTCAGGTTGGCGCGCAGGCTGTCATTGAACAGAGCCGGTTGTTGCAGCACCACGGCGACATGTTCGCGCACACGCGGCAGGCCGATCTGTTCCAGCGGAATGCCGTCATACAACACCTCGCCGGATTGTGGCGCATACAGGCCGAGCAGCACTTGGGCGAGGGTGGATTTACCGCCGCCGCTGGCGCCGACCAGGGCGACTTTTTCGCCGGGCGCAATGTCCATACTCACGCCGTCAAGCACGGGTTGGTCGTCACGATAGGCAAAATGCACATCAACGAGGCTCACGCCGACGGCTTGTTTGCCCTCGAACGGGTTGTGCAGGGCGGGGTAGTCGGGTTCGGGCTTCAGATCGGCGAGGGCATTCAGCCGGGTCAGCGCTGCATTGGCGCCGTACCAGCCGAATTGCACCGAGAGCAATTCCTGCACCGGCCCCATCATGAACCACAGGTAGCCGAACACGCCGATCATCACGCCGATGGAAAGGTCGGAAAACACCACGGTGAGCATGGCCACGGCGCGGAAAATGTCGAAGCCGAACAGGAACACCATGAACGACAGGCGGTTGAGTGCGTCGCTCTGCCAGGCATGGGCGGTAGCCTGGTCGCGCACATCACGCGCCAGCAGGGTAATGCGCGAAAGGTAGTGCTTTTCGCGGTTGGCGGCGCGCACTTGCTGCATCACGTCGAGCGTTTCGGTCAGGGCTTGCTGGAACGTCTCAAACGCCTTGTTCTCGCGCTTTTTCAGCTCTTTGACCCGCTTGCCCATCTGCATGGTGAGCACGATCACCAGCGGGTTAAACAGCAAAATAATCAGCGCGAGCTGCCAGTTGATGTAGAGCAACACTGCCGCCGTGCCGATCAGCATCAGGATATTGACCAAAAAACGCGCCACCGTCTGGCCAAGGAAGCTGTCGATGGTTTCCACGTCCACATTCAGCCGCGAGGCCGCGCCGCCGGAACCCAGGGTTTCGTATTCGGCCATCGACACGCGCCCGAGTTTATCCAGCAGCGCCGAGCGCAGGCGATAGCTGACATCCTTGCTGATCTGGGTGAAGGCGCGCATTTGAAACACGTTCAAACCGAGTGCAATCAGGCGCAACAGCAGGGTCAAAAGCATGACGGCCACTACGTACAACACCGGCCCCCACCAGCTTTCAGGGAAGATTGCCTGGGTGGTGTGTACCAGAAAGCCCGGTTTGTGCAGCAAAACTTCATCGACCAGCAGCGGCAGCAGCATGGGCAGCGGAATGCTGGCGGCGGCGGCGAGGATGGCGACGATATTGGCTTGAATCAGCGCCGAGCGGTGTTCAAGCGCCCAAGCTGAAATGCGTTTCCAGCTGAAACTTTCGGTTTTGTTTGCGGATTTTTGGGAGGTCGAAGGCTGCACGGGTTATGCTCTGCGTACTTTTTTGGAGGACGAATTATGCGCTTAAGTGTCGTGCTCACCACCCTGGTTTTGCTTGGGATGCTGGTCGGCTGTGGGCAAAAAGGGGATTTGTATCTGCCGGACAAGGCGGCGAAGCAGCCATTGCAGGCGACTCACAGCCAGAACCCATGAGGCGTGGATAGCTGTTAAATTTGCGTATTTCAACATGCACAGACTGCCTGCACCATGACCACTTCCAGCCCGGTTCCCTACACGCTTCTTGATGTTATTAACGCCTTTGGCCAGCGCGAGATGAGCAAAGCTCAGCCCTACCTTGCGGGTGCCGTGAAGAATCTAAGCATAAGTGGGGACGAGATTTCCGCTACGGTTCAGGGGACAGAGCGCAGTCCCTACAGAGTGGATATCACTGTTTCAAGCGATTCACGCAAGGGTGTGGTCTTTTATTCAGATTGCACCTGTCCTGTGGGTGAGGGCTGTAAACATGTGGTCGCTACCCTGCTCATGGTGCTCAAACATCAGGTTCTTGTGCAGCGTTCAGCGGGTGATAGAGCCGCCGTGCTGCGTTGGGCCGAAGCCTTCAAAACCTGCGCAACGCAAAAGCCAGGCAAGGAAGCATTGATCTATCGCATACGACTTTCTGCGCAGCATTCGCCCTATGCGCAACTGGACATGGAAAAGGCGCGTCTGGCGGCTGACGGTCGCCCGCATCTGGACAGCGCCAAGTCGTGGTCAAACGTGGATGGTGCGTTGCGCAATCGACCGGGTTTTGTGCGTGATGAAGATCTGCCCATCCTCAAACTCATTTATAACCCTTCATCCTCATTTTTGGCGCTAAACCAGGCACCCGATGTGCTCATGGAGTTATTGCTGGCCACAGGGCGTTTATATCTGGATGAAGGCAAGGAACCTTTGCATTTAGCTGAAGCGCGCGCGGCGACGATTCAATGGCTAGAGCAAGGGCACAGGGTGCAACCCAGGCTGCTGGTCGAGCCGGACGCGCCGACATTC
>CALKWL010000141.1 GCA_938004235.1 uncultured Gammaproteobacteria bacterium | reverse complement strand
ACCACCGAGATCTACACTCTTTCCCTACACGACGCTCTTCCGATCTGGGACGGCCGTACCTACCAGCTCACGCGCAAGGGCAGGGGGGTGCTGCGTGGCTTTTAAGGAAAACATGACCTTGGAAGAATATCTGGCGGAGCTGGGCCAAAAACCAAGCACGGCCGTTTCTGTTGGGCGCAAGCGCAAAAAGCGTAAGAGCGAAGATTGGTCGGGGAAATTGCTGATGCAATTGCGCGGGGCTGGGCTGCCAGAGCCAGAGGCGGAATACAAGTTCCACCCCAAGCGGCGCTGGCGGCTGGATTTTGTGTGGTTGGATATTGGGCTGGCAGTGGAAGTGGACGGCGGCATTCACGGCCGTGCGGTGAAGTGTCACAACTGCAAACAAACGGTGAAGCGCAGGCTGAAAGACGGCCGTTTCATCACCGTGCGCGAGGGTGGACGGCACAACACCGGCAAGGGTTTCGAGAGCGACCGCGAGAAGTGGGCCGAAGCTGCGATCTACGGCTGGACGATTATTGGCGTTACCTCTGGCATGATTGAAGACGGCCGTGCGCTCGACCTCATCACCAGAGCTTATGAGAAGTTATCTCAGGAGTAGCAATGAACGCAATCAATGAACAACCGTGGCAGGAAATGACGCCTGCCATCACCAAAGAGATATTAACCCTCACGGCCAACACCTACCGGGTGCATCCGGTCGATTTGTCTACCTGGCTAACCAACTACACGCTGCGCTTCAACGAGGGGCCGGATGTGTTCATCCCCTGGTACAAGTATCAGATGGCGCTGTGGCAGTCGGGTGATTTGGGGTTTCAGCCCTATTACCCGCATGAGGTGTACCCGGCGCTGCTGGGTGGCGCGTCGTGGCTGTATGACCATCCCGCCTGGAAACGGCCGTAACTTGATTAAATGGAGTGTGACCGATGGAAACCTGTAAACGTTGTGGAGCCAAGATGAAAACGATCAACTACCGGCACGTGGGGTTTTGTGACCGGATGCCGCTGCCCATTGAGCTGGCCATAGAATACCAGGAAGGTGGGTACACCTACACCGATCTGGCGTAGCAGTACGATTGTAGCATCAATTCACTGCGTCAGCGCATACTGTATGGACTGGAACTGCTGGAAAAAGACCCGGCGGCACGGCCGTGTCCCAACGACGCGGCTGGCCCGGATGGGAAAGAGCGGGATGAACAGCCCGTGCAGCGCTGCGCCTGTGAAATCATCCTAAAAACAGAAGCGCAGCGGGCGCGGGGAACCTGCGACTTTTGCGCAGGCGTTGGTTTTGATTACATGAAATTCAGGCAGGAAGAAACGGCCGTGGTGCGGGGTATCCCGATGGCTGTTTCCCTGTCGCTTTAGGATGATGTTTTGGACACTAAATTAAAGCCATACATGGTTTATAACCGACACGTGCACCCATCCGAAGGTGCGGCGCTGGTATTCCACTTCACCGCACGGCAGGCGCGGTATATGGGCTATCTGGCAGAACCGCTGATGAACTGCGATTCATACATCGACGCCACAGCGCGGCTGATTCGTGATCCTGAAAAGGTTTACCCGTTGACAAACATCAAATGGCTGGAAGCAAATGAGCCTCATCCAGTCGTAGGCAGTTTGGAAGTTTGCCAGTCTTGCGAGTTATGGGGGTGCGGCGTGGATGCAAACGGCCGTTGCTGCCAGTGTGGGGAATACGCTGGTGACGCTTTGGTCGGTTTATTCAAGGAGTGGGAAGATGCCAAAAGCAAAGATGGTTGATTTCAGCCAGAATGATTACTCAGTAAAAAGCTATTGGCTCTGGTGGCGGGAAAACGGAAGCGGGGTGCAGTCTGCCAGCGCGGCCACTGAGCATGGGTTGGTGACTATGGAGATTTACACCCGCGACAACTTCACCCGCCTTGAGTTTGCCCATGACGGCCGTTTCTACACACGTACCTGGCAGCGGGCTTGGGGCAAGAAAACGGCCGTGCGGCTGGCCAGAGAGTTTGCGCAGGAGATCGCAGGAGAGGAGTTATGCCAAAACTAGACTTTGAAAACAGATTTCGCAGGCTGGCGCTTGTCTACGGGGAAAAGCAGGCTCGTGAAATTATTGAGAATGAATACGAAGCTTACGAATTGACGCACCTGGATTATCAAGCGTTGATTGTTGTGGCCTCGATGCAGCAGGAATTTGAGCGGCTGGGCATAGTAGACTTCCAAAGAACACATAAACCAGAGTTAGCAGATCTCAAGGTTTATACCCGTCCCTTGCCTGGCTGTTGGGCTCCTGTCGTTGCTACCCACGACGATCCTGCCCCTGTGACAACGCCCACACCCATCGAAGCCATTGATGTAATTCCTTTTCAGTACGTCAAAAAGGTAAACAGCCTCGTCCAGGAGATTCACCGAATACATCTTGGCATTTCGTATCAATCGGGCGAGGTTTTGTATAGCGCGGTGGATGTTCTGCTAAGGCATAAAATCATTGGCGACTATCGCTTGAGTAGCCGTGATGGTGAGTAGACTGTTTTGTGCTCGCGTGGCAAATGGGGCGGGCTGGGTGCGTGTTTGTGGTGTGGGCTTTTCATGGAAGGATACGCGGCGGCACCCACTTTGTTTTTCTGAACGAAGGGGGCTGACTGGTTGGCGCGTGGGGCGATGGCTGTTTCGTTATCTTCCCCGCGCTATTCCATAAGCAGCCGCGCCACGTAATGCGTGTTGCATAGGCCGGTGCCGCAGTAGTAGCCATCGAAGAAAACCACCTGATACCCGGCCTGCGCGGCCGTGTCGGCCATCAGCCATTCACACGCCGCCAGATATTGATCCC
>CALKWL010000140.1 GCA_938004235.1 uncultured Gammaproteobacteria bacterium | reverse complement strand
AGATTGACTGACGTGACTGGAGTTCAGACGTGTGCTCTTCCGATCTATAGTTCCAGCGCTGGGCGTTTTTTCAGCATACTCACCAGGCGTGCAATAGTTTCACGCTGCTCCAGACGCGGCACAATCATGTCCACCATGCCGTGCGCCAGCAGAAATTCGCTGCGCTGGAAGCCTTCGGGCAGCACTTCACGCACCGTCTGTTCGATCACACGCGGCCCGGCAAAGCCGATCAACGCCTTGGGTTCAGCGATTTGCACATCCCCCAGCATGGCTAGGCTGGCCGACACCCCGCCCATGGTCGGGTCGGTCAAAACCACGATATAGGGCACACCCTCTTTGGAAAGCCTGGTCAATACCGCCGAGGTTTTGGCCATTTGCATCAACGAAAACAGGGCTTCCTGCATCCGCGCGCCGCCGCTGGCCATGAATGTGACCAGGGGAATTTTTTCGTCCAACGCCCGGTTCGCTGCGCGCACAAATTTTTCACCCACCACCGAGCCCATCGAGCCGCCCATAAAAGCGAAATCGAAGCCGCTGGCAATCAGCGGCTCACCCAGTACGCGCCCTTTGACGGCGATAAAAGCATCCTTCTCGCCGGTCGTGCGCTGCGCTTGCAACAGGCGGTCGCGATACTTCTTCTGGTCGCGGAACTTGAGCATGTCCACCGGTTCAATGCCCGCGGCCAGCTCTTCACGCGGTTCGGCATCCAGAAAATACTCCAGACGCTTGCGAATGCCGATACGCATGTGATGCCCGCACTTGGGGCACACCTGCTGATTGCGCTCCAGTTCGGCGCTATACAGTACGGAAGCGCACTGATCGCACTTGATCCATAGCCCTTCGGGAATGGATTTTTTGACCATGCCCTCCGTGCGGATACGTGAAGGCAATAATTTTTGTAACCAGCTCATGGGGTTAATCTCCAGCAGCTCGTGCCGCATCCATCGATGTGCGCATCTCGGCCAGCAAGGCGCCTACGGTCTGAGTCATCGCAGCGAGATCATGCTGGTGTTGTTCGATCAGGTGCACGATGACCGAACCGACGACCACCGCGTCAGCCGTCTTCGCCACCTGCCCCGCCGTATGCGCGTCACGGATGCCGAAGCCAACGCCCAGAGGCAGGCTGATAAACTGACGCAACTCGGCGAGATGTCGCGCCACATCGTCCGTATCCAAGCTGTTCGCGCCGGTCACGCCCTTGAGCGAAACATAATAGACAAAGCCGCTGCCCAAACGCGCCACGGCTTGCAGGCGGCGATTCGGCGTGGTCGGCGAAACCAGGAACACGCACTCCAGTCCCGCCTCGCGCAGCACCTTGGCGTAATCTTCGGCCTCTTCCGGCGGCAGATCCACGGTCAGCACGCCATCCGCCCCGGATGCCGCCGCCTCGTTCGCAAAAGAGGCATAGCCCATGATTTCCACCGGATTGAGGTAGCCCATCAAGATCACCGGCGTGTTCTGATCCTTTTCACGGAACGCGCGCACCATGCCGAAAACATCGCGCATCGACACGTTATGCGCCAAAGCGCGCTCGGTGGCGCGCTGAATCACCGGCCCATCCGCCATCGGGTCGGAAAACGGTACGCCCAGTTCGAGCATATCCGCGCCCTGCGACACCAGAAGGTGCATCAAATCAACCGTCGCAGAAGGGACAGGGTCTCCGGCGGTGATGTAAGGAATCAGGGCGCTGCGCTTGGCCGCGCGCAACTCGGCAAAACGGGAAACAATACGGTTCATGGAACCTCCGGAAGACAATATTTAATTAGCCGCAGAGAACGCAGAGGCAATAAGTCATCTCTGTGATCTCTGCGGCAAAAGCTTTAGAACTCATAACCTTCGATGCGTGCAATCGTATTCATATCTTTATCCCCGCGCCCGGAGAGGTTGACGATAATGATTTCGTCCTGACGCATGGCGGGCGCAAGCTTCATGGCATACGCCAAGGCATGACTGGACTCCAGTGCCGGGATAATGCCTTCAGTGCGCGTCAACATGCGGAAACCGTCCAGCGCCTCATTGTCGGTAATGGACACGTACTGCGCCCGACCGATGTCCTTCAACCAGCTATGCTCCGGCCCTACGCCAGGGTAATCCAGACCGGCGGAGATCGAATGCGTGCCGATGATCTGTCCGTTATCGTCCTGCATCAAATAGGTGCGGTTGCCATGCAGTACGCCGGGGCGACCGGCGCACAAGGGCGCCGCATGATGCCCGGTTTCGATGCCTTCGCCCCCGGCTTCCACGCCGTAGATCTTCACTGACTCATCCGCCAGGAAGGGGTGGAACAGCCCAATCGCGTTCGAGCCGCCGCCCACGCAGGCGATCAAGGCATCCGGCAGGCGCCCTTCTTTCGCCAAACATTGTTCACGCGCTTCACGCCCAATCACGGCCTGAAAATCACGCACCATCATCGGATACGGATGCGGCCCCGCCACCGTGCCGATAATGTAAAAGGTGTTATCCACGTTGGTCACCCAATCGCGCATGGCTTCATTCAGCGCATCTTTCAACGTGCGCGTGCCCGAAGTCACAGGGATAACCGTCGCACCAAGCATTTTCATACGCATCACATTCGGCGCTTGACGCACCACGTCGTCTGCCCCCATGTACACCACGCATTCCAGCCCCAGACGCGCCGCCACGGTCGCCGACGCCACGCCATGCTGACCGGCGCCGGTTTCAGCAATAATGCGCGTCTTACCCAAACGCTTGGCCAGCAGCGCCTGCCCAATGGTGTTATTGATCTTGTGCGCGCCGGTATGGTTCAAATCCTCGCGCTTGAGATAAATCCTGGCGCCGCCCAGCTCGCGCGTCATGCGCTCAGCCAGATACAGGGGGCTGGGGCGACCCACGTAATCCTGAAAATCCTTGTCCAGTTCGGCCTGAAACGCCGGGTCGGACGTGGTCGCCGCATAAGCCGCAGCCAGATCTTCCAGCGGCGCCATCAGGGTTTCCGGCGCAAAAATACCGCCATAAATTCCGAAATGCCCGTGGGCATCCGGAAAGTTCGCATAATCAACGGCTGCGACATTATCGACTGCAATCTGCATAACGCACCTCATCCACAAATTCGGCCATTTTAGAAAAATCCTTGATGCCCGGCGAGATCGGAAGAGCGTCGTGTAGGGAAAGAGTGTAGATCTCGGT
>CALKWL010000139.1 GCA_938004235.1 uncultured Gammaproteobacteria bacterium | reverse complement strand
CCCATCACCAGCGTGGGTGTGGTTGGCGTACTCGCCTTTGTACGTCACGTCATCTTCTTCCGCTCGGACGCGGCGCGCCTCGGGTGGCAAACTGACCGCCCGGACTGGATATTTGAAGTGGGCTTTGCGAACCTCGCCTTCGGTGTCATGGGGCTGGTCGCGGGGATTGCGTCATGCGACACCAAGCTGCAAGCCGTCGTCATACTTGGCTACGCGCTCTACCTCTTCCAAGCCGCCATGCTGCACTTCTACCGCTATCTGACAAATGCGCAACGCTCAGCAACCAGACTTTGGCGCAGCGTGATCACAACGCTGCTCTTCGTCGGAATGATGAGCTTCTTCGGCGTGCGCGCCTGGCTGCTGTAGGGCATACCGCCGACAGGCAACGCATGCTGGCAATGAATTATTAATCCGGCAAAACCGATACACGCCCGACCTTGCCTTGCACGGTTTGTCTCGCGCCGGGGGCATCCTTGCCCCGAATGAACCCCGCTATCTCAGCCTTTCTTCACAAACTCCGACTTGAGCTGCATGGGGCCGATGCCGTCGATTTTGCAGTCAATATCATGGTCGCCTTCGATCAAGCGGATGTTCTTAACCTTGGTGCCTACCTTGACCACCAGAGAGGTGCCTTTGACCTTCAGGTCCTTGATAACGGTGACGGTATCGCCGTCCTGCAGCAGGTTGCCGTTGGAGTCTTTGATCACCAATGCATCGCTGGCTTCTTCGGCGACGGCGGCGGCTTGCGGCCACTCATGCCCGCATTCGGGGCAGACGAACATCTCGCCATCTTCGTAGGTGTATTCCGAAGCGCATTTGGGGCATGGGGGCAACGTGGACATGGGAGGCTCCTTGTTCAATAAGAAAAATTGATGAATGGTGCGAATTATAACGCAAAAGCTGATAGCACGATGCGTGGAGATGCTTAGCTTGGTTCTAAAGCTTGATCGCCACATGCACCACATCATCGTCAATCGAGCTGCCCAATCGCTCAAACCCCATGCGCGCCGCAAGCTTCAACATGCCGGTGTTATGCGGCAACACCTCGCCCATCAGTAGACGCACGCCGCGCTGGCGTGCGGCATCCATCACGGCTTCAAGCAACAGGCTACCCAGACCACAGCCCTGCCAGGCATCGGCAATCACCACGGCAAATTCGGCCGTTTCGCCATCCGGCTGCAAGCTGTAACGCGCCACGCCGATTTCCATCGTTTCCTCGCCCTGCGTGAAAATCGCCACAAAGGCCATTTCGCGGTCGTAGTCGATCTGGGTAAAACGCATCAGCATTTCCGGCGTCAGCTCGTCCAGCGCGCGCATGAAACGCAGGTAACGGCTTTCCTCGGACAACTCATGCACAAACGCCTGTTCCATTTCGGCATCTTCCGGGCGTATCGGGCGCAGAATGATTTCCCGCCCATCGGCCAACACCACATGCCGCGCCAGATGCGCCGGGTAGGGGTGAATCGCCATGTGCGCATAACGCGGCAAGCCGGGGTGCAGCTCGGCCAATTCAATGCGCGCATCCACCGCTACCACACCCAACTCACCCGCCATCAGCGGGTTGATGTCCAGTCCGGCAATCTCCGGTAGCTCACACACCATTTCTGAAATACGCAGCAGAATCTGCTCCAGCGCCCCCGCAGGCACCGGCGGTGCGCCACGAAACTCGCCCAGCATTTTAATCGCGCGCGTGCGCTGCATCATGCGCTCAGCCAGCAAAGGATTCAGCGGCGGCAAGGCCAAGGCACGGTCGTGCAATACCTCCACCGCCGTCCCGCCCATGCCAAAGGCAATCACCGGCCCAAACACCGGGTCACGATGCACGCCAACCAGCAGCTCACGCGCATGTCCCACCTCGGCCATGCGCTCCAGCGTTACGCCTTCAATCGCCACATCCGGGTGCTGCGCTCGCACTGTAGTGAGCATTTCATGCACCTGGTGGCGCACGCTTTGCGCGCTTTGCACATTCAGGCGCACACCGCCAACATCGGTCTTGTGCGTGAGCGTTGGCGCGCTGATTTTGATCGCCAATGGATAACCCAGGCTCTCGGCCACGATCATGGCTTCATTGGCATCGCGCGCCAGTACGCTGGGGTGATTGGGAATGCGAAAGGCCGACAGAATGGCTTTTGACTCGCGCAGGCTCAGCACTTTGCGCCCCTCGCTGCGCGCGATTTGCATGATGAGCCGCGCGCCCTCGATATCCGCCGGGGCATTTTCACTCAACGGACTGGGCGCCTGCATGAGCAGATTCTGGTTGCGCCGATAATCGAGCAGGTAGGCCAGCGCCTCAATGGCCGATTCCGGCGAACGAAACTGCGGAATACCCGCCGCATCAAAACGCGCGCGCGCCTCGTTCACCAGAGTTTCACCCATCCAGCACACCAGAACCGGCTTGCGCCGCCCGTTGCCCTGCTCCTGTGCCTGTTGAATCACCGCCTCGGCGCAGGCGGTAGGGTCGGTCATGGCCTGCGGTGTAAGCAGCACCACCATCATGTCCACGCCCGCATCGGCAAGACACAGGCGCACCGCCTCGGCATAACGCGAGGCATCGGCATCACCCAGAATATCCACCGGATTGGCGTGCGACCAGTGCGCGGGCAGCAGGGCATTGAGCGCCGTCAGCGTATCCGCGCCCAACTCGGCCAGCGGCATGGACAAATCCGCCGCGCGGTCGGTCGCCATCACCCCCGGCCCGCCGCCATTGGTCAGAATCAGCACCCTCCCCTCGCGCAGGTTCATACCCAAGCCACCAAGCTGCGCCAAGGTCTGCGCCGCCGAAAACCATTGGGTGATACGCTCCACCCGCACCACGCCCGCACGCTCCAGCGCCGCGTCAAACACCTCGTCCGCACCCATCAAGGCTCCGGTATGCGTGGCCGCCGCGCGCGAACCCTCGGCATGGCGCGCCGACTTGAGCACGATCACCGGCTTGATGCGCGCCGCCGCCCGCAGGCCGCTGAGAAACCCGCGCGCGTGATGCACGCCTTCGACGTAGAGAAGAATGCCCTTGGTTTGCGGATCGAGCGCCAGATAATCCAGCACATCGCCAAAATCCACATCTGCCGCATCCCCGGTGGAGACAATCGCCGAAAAGCCCACGCCGTGCGCCTGCGCCCAGTCCAGCACGGCGGTGACCAGCGCACCGGATTGCGACACCAGCGCCAGTTGCCCCTGTGAGGCCTGGTTATGACTGAAGGTGGCGTTCAGACCGATGGACGGACGCATGAGCCCCAGGCAGTTCGGCCCAATCAGGCGCATGGAATAATGCTGAGCAATATCGAGAAGTTCGCGCTGCAAAGTTTGCCCCGCCGCCCCCGCCTCGGCAAAACCAGCAGAAAGAATCACCGCACCCTTAAGCCCCGCTTCACCACATTGGCGCAGGATGTTTGGCACCGTAGCCGCTGGCGTGGCGATGACCGCCAGATCAAGCTTGCGCGCCAATCCAGGCTCGATCTGCGTCAGATCCGCCCAGCAGGGCAGCCCCTGGATGTGCGCGTATTTCGGGTTGATGGGCGCGATCACGCCCTTGAACCCCGCCGCAATCAGATTCGCCAGCACCGTGGTTCCCACAGCGCCCGCGCGCTCGCTGGCACCGAAAACGGCCACGCCTTGGGGGTTGAAAAGCTGCGCCAGGGTATGTGCGCCCATAATGGCCTCGCGGATTGGGTGGGTAGAGTCTGCGTTAACCTAGCTCAAAACTTGTCATGCCGTAGATTTTATTCAGCGCCAAATCAGGAATATCGCCAATGTACATACGCGCCGTTTCAAAAACGGGCTGCATGGCGTGGGTTTGCGCCAGATCAAGCGCCTGAGCATTCGGCTCAGGCACATCCAGATAAATATCCGCGCCCAAGGGCACCCTGCCAACCAGCGCCTTGAACAATTCATGCGCCAAGTCGGGGCTTTCTG
The DNA here is from genome assembly GCA_938004235.1 of uncultured Gammaproteobacteria bacterium. Classification (GTDB taxonomy): domain Bacteria; phylum Pseudomonadota; class Gammaproteobacteria; order Halothiobacillales; family Halothiobacillaceae; genus Thiofaba. The sequence continues at coordinate 6,889 of CALKWL010000139.1, read as the reverse complement.
CGTTCAACGGGCCGATTTTGTAACCCTGGCGACACGCGCGAATCACGCCATAACCCAGCAGATTGCCGTTTTCGACCACGCCCAACGCATGACCATGCCTCGGACGGATCCACGCCCGCAAAAAAGCCTCCCGCCGCGCGGGAAAAAAGCCTGCGTCATAGGCCAGCACACGCTCAAAATCCAGCGAGGCCATCTCAACCACAGGCGAACTGACCGCAGCCGACTGCGCCGCCACACCTGCAAACCGAATATTTCGATGCGCCAGTCTGAACCCGGATTTTTTATAGTTCTCCTGCTGGGCAAGCACGCCGTCCAAGCCGACCGTGCGCCCCCGCAAAGACTCAAGCGCCCTGTTCCAGAGGCGCAAACCATAGCCCCGATGCCGAAACGGCTCAGCCACGATATACAGACCGATAAACCCGAATGAATCGCCGTATTTCACCGCCGAAATACTCGCAATCGGCTGGTCGTTGATTTTCCCGACCAGAAACCCCTGGTTGTCCGCCGCATAAAAACAGGCCGCGTCGTCCAGCCCTGGATTCCAGCCTTCGGTGCCCGCCCAGCCGAGGGCTGTTTGCAGCTCATGCGGCGACATGACTGAAATATGAAAATTTGGCTGATGTGGTGACATAAAATACCTCAGCACCACCAACCAAGCGGAGTGTTATGCCGCAAGCTCATGGCGAATTGCTTGCTCAATCATGGCATTCAAACTGATTCCAGCGGCTTTGGCTGCTGTTGCGGCCTTGGCATGCAGTTCGGGCGGCAGGCGCAACATGAGCCTCCCGGAGCTTTTGACAAATGGCTCAACGCCGTCTTGCGCGCACATCTCCAGAAATACGCGCAAACTCACTTCACCCTCGCGCTGAAGACCGTCAACATCGGCTGCATAAAAGTCTGCACCACCGTTGAGTCCGGTAAATTCTCCGCGAAACAAACCAAGTTCAGGGTCGAATTGAATGACGGCATCGACACCCTGGATAGTCATCACATTATTCATGATGGGGTTACTCCATTACGCTCAAGCCAGGCACGGATGGATGCCACGGCACCCTTGTCAGTATCTGGCGAAGGATGCGGGCGATGAAACACCCGCCGATCATCAAACAAACGTACCGCTACACGCGAGCCTTCCGCCTGCTCAATCCGCGCCCCCAGTGCAATGAACAAGGCTTCAATATCCACCCACTTGATCCCGCTTGGTACCGGGCGGCTAAATATCTGCTCAAGTGTTTTGGCATGTTTACGCTTCATGCCCGGATGATACTAAAAAAAGACACTATTTGCAGACCCTTTCAATGATCCAACCGTCATGGTAAACCGCCGCACTCCCTCACCCCAACCCTCTCCCCCTTGCAGGAGAGGGAGACAAGGAAGCGATCTGAATATCATGATGTTTTCTTCTCCGCCTGAATCGCCGTCAGCGCAATCGTGTAAACAATGTCTTCCACCAGCGCGCCGCGTGACAGATCGTTGACCGGTTTGCGCAAGCCTTGCAGCATCGGGCCGACGCTGACCACGTTCGCGGCGCGCTGCACCGCTTTGTAGGTGGTGTTGCCGGTATTCAGGTCAGGGAAGACGAACACCGTCGCTTGCCCGGCCACTGGGCTATTCGGTGCTTTTTGTTTACCAACCGATTCGACACTGGCCGCGTCGTATTGCAGCGGACCGTCGATGATGATGTCCGGGCGCTTTTCGCGCACCAGCTGGGTGGCGGTGCGCACTTTCACCACGCCCTCGCCGTCGCCGGATTCGCCGGTGGAATACGAGATCATCGCCACACGCGGAGTAATGCCGAATGCCGCCGCTGAATCCGCCGACTGAATCGCAATATCGGCCAGCTCTTCGGCGTTCGGGTCAGGGTTGACGGCGCAGTCACCGTACACCAGCACCTGGTCAGGCATGAGCATGAAAAACACGCTGGACACCAATCTCGCCCCCGGCGCGGTTTTAATCAGTTGCAAGGCGGGGCGGATGGTATTCGCCGTGGTGTGCACCGCGCCGGAGACCAGGCCGTCGACATCGTCCTGATAGAGCATCATGGTGCCAAGCACTACATTATCTTCCAGCTGCTGCTCCGCCATGGCCGGGCTCAATCCCTTGTGCTTGCGCAACTCGACCATCGGCGCGACGTAATGCGGGCGTACGCGCTCCGGCTCCAGAATTTCCACGCTGTCCGGCAAGGTGATGCCATGCACTTCGGCGACATGCAGAATCTCCTCGCGGTGACCCAAGAGTACGCAGCGGGCAATGCCCTTTTCGGCGCAGATCGCCGCCGCCTGGATGGTGCGCGGCTCGTTGCCTTCGGGCAAAACAATGCGCTTGTTCAGGCGACGTGATTTTTCCACCACCTGGAAGCGGAACGCAGGCGGGGTCATGCGCAATTCATGCGGCAGCGCCATACCCGCCAGGAGCGCAGTGGCGTCAAGTTTTTCTGCTATGAAATCAATCACCTGCTCCATGCGCTGCACATCGTCAGCCGGCACATGCTTGCTCATGCCATTGAGCAAACTGGCCGATTCAAAACTGTTGTAGGCGGTCATCAACACCGGCAGTTCGCCGGAAAAGGCTTTCTGGCAAAGCTGCTGAATGCTGGGATCGGGTTCGGCCTCGGAGGTCAGCAGCAAACCTGCCAGCGGAGTGCCGTTCATGGTGGCCAGCGCAACCGCCATCATCACATCGTCGCGATCCCCTGGACTCATAATCAATGCCCCAGGTTTGAGCAAATGCACGATATTCGGCACCGAGCGCGCGATAATCAGGTTCTGGCGCACGCGCCGGTTCGCCATATCCCCGGCATGCAGCACGCGCGCTTGCAACACTTCGACAATATCCTGCGTACGCGGATAGAGAAATTCCGGCTTGTGCGGGATGCCGCCAAGATAGGGCAAGTCGTGTGCTTGCAGTTGCAGGCTGCGTTCGATCACCTCGCGCCCGAAGCTGTAAGCGTCTTCGCCTGCGGGAATGTGGTTAAGGATGTATCCAGCTACGGTGTTGTGCGCCCCGAAGCTGCTCACCGCCAGCTCAAACTGCTCGGTCAGCTCATCGCTATTTTGCTCACAGGCGGCGCCGACCAGAATCACGCCTGCCTGAAGATTCAACGCTATGGTGCTGTTGAGCGAGGCCACAAACGCATGTTGAGGATTCGGCACCATGCCTTCCACAACCATCACATCCACGTCATCCACCGCCTGTTGGTACAGGCTGACGATCTCTTCCATCAGCTGATCTTCCAACCCCAGGCTCAGCAGGTGCTCGGCGCGCTCCATGCTCAAAGGCTCAGGCACGGGACGACGGTTGATGGTGCGCACAAAATGCGAAGTCAGCTCCGGCTTGCCGGATGGATCTTGCGAAATCGGCTTGACGAAGCCGACCTTGAGCCCCTTTTGCTCCAGGGCGTGAACCAATCCAAGTACGACGGTGGTCAGACCAACGCTGTATCCAACGGGGGCAAGAAAGTAGGTGTGCATGGGGATATCCTCAAAAACGATTCAGTGGCCTGCCAGACCAGCCAGCTCGGCGGTATCGAACGCAATCATCAGCTCTTCGTTGGCGTTAATCACCAGCACCGGAACACGACCCTCGGCGTGAATGAAGCCGCCGCATCCCCCTGTGCAGGCCTGATTGGCGGCGGGGTCAAGCGCGAAGCCTAGCGGCGCCATCCACTCGATCGTGCGCGCACGCACCCAGGCCGAGTTCTCGCCGATGCCGCCGGTGAACACCAGCGCATCAATCGGCCCGGCGGCGACAAGCTGCCCGGCGAGGTGTTTGGCAAGGTGGTAACAGAACTTCTCCAGCGCCCGCTTGGCGCCCTCATGTCCCTCGGCCTGTGCCTGTTCCAGCTCACGACAGTCGCTGGACAGGCCGGACAGCCCCAAAAGGCCGGATTGTTTGTTGAGCATGGCAGTGGTTTGCAGCGCGCTCATGCCCATTTCGTCGGCCAGGTGGTTGAACAGGCCAGGATCGACATCGCCGGAGCGGGTGCCCATCACCAGGCCCTCCAAGGGCGTCAGACCCATGCTGGTATCCACGCTGCGGCCTGAACGAATGGCCGCAACACTGGCACCGTTGCCCAAGTGCGCGCACACCAGCGACAGCTCGTCCTCGTTCTTTGCGAGAATGTGCGCCGCCTCGCGGGTGGCAAAACGGTAGCTGGAGCCGTGAAAACCATAGCGCCGCACGCCATGTTCCCGATACAGCTCCATCGGCACGGCATACAGATAGGCGTGTTCAGGCATGGTCTGGTGAAAGGCGGTGTCAAAGGCCGCGACCTGCGGCAGGTCATGAAAATAATCCAGCGCATGATGAATACCGACCAGGTGCGCCGGATTGTGCAGCGGCGCCAGATGCACGCATTTTTCGATTTCAGCGAGCACTGCCGCGTCAATCAGCGCCGACGCCTTGAACACCTCGCCGCCATGCACCACGCGATGCCCAACCGCCGCGATACGCGCCATCAGCCCCTGCTGTTGCAGATGTTCGATCAACGCCTGCATGGCGGCGCGGTGATCGGGATGCGGCAAAGCGTGACTGACACGCTCACCGTCTTGCTTGAAGCTGACGACAGCCTCATCAAGCCCCAAGCGATCTGCCAAACCGCTGAGCACGGGGCGCTGCGTGGCCATATCCATCACGGCAAATTTCAGCGAAGAGCTGCCGCAGTTGATGACGAGAACCATTGAATTCATGCACAAGTCATCCGGTATTTGAGTCATTGAATGCTAGGCGCGGATAGTGACACAGCAGTGAAGCCTTTGCCCGCACTCAAAATGCGGTTGCAAACAATTCTTATTTGTGGCAAAAGTTCAGTCACATCTCAAACCCGCCTCATGGAGTTTCACATGTCCCGCACATTCGCCCCAAAAATTCTCGCCGTACTTGTCGCACTCAGCCTCCAGGCTCCCGTCTGGGCGGCCGATCAGGAACTCAACCTCTACTCCGCCCGCCATTACAAAACCGACGAAGCCCTGTACCAAGGCTTCACCGAAGCTACCGGCATCAAAATCAACCGCATCGAAGGCAAGGAAGATGAGCTGTTCGAACGCATCAAGCGCGAAGGCGCCGCCAGCCCGGCCGATGTGTTCATCACCGTGGATGCCGCACGCCTGCAAATGGCCGACGATGCCGGCGTGTTCGCCCCGGCACAATCCAGCGTGCTGGAGCAGCGCATCCCCGCCCAGTTCCGCGCCGACAACGCACACTGGTTCGGTTTTTCCTACCGCGCCCGTGTCATCGCCTATGACAAAGCCAAGGTCAAACCCGAACATGTGGCCAGCTATCTGGATCTAGCCAAGCCGGAATTCAAGGGCAAAGTCTGCGTGCGCAGCGGCAATCACCCCTACAACCTGACCCTCATGGCCTCCATCATCAACCACATCGGCGCTGACAAGGCCGAACAATGGGCTCAGGGCGTCGTCACCAATCTGGCGCGCCCACCCAAGGGCGGCGACACCGACCAGATGCGCGCCATTGCCGCAGGTGAATGTGAAGTTGCGCTCAGCAACCACTACTACTACGCACGCCTGGCCGGTTCGAGCAAGCCTGAAGACAAGGCTGTCGTTGAACGCGTCGCCATCGCCTTCCCCAACCAAAATACCCAGGGTACGCATGTGAACATCTCCGGCGGCGGGGTACTCAAGCACGCGCCGAACAAAGATGCCGCTGTGAAATTCATGGAATATCTCGCAAGCGACGCCGCCCAGGCCTATTTTGCCAACGGCAATAATGAGTGGCCTGTGGTCGCCTCCGTGAAAATTGATAACCCGCAACTCGAAGCGCTGGGAAACTTCAAGATCGACCCGCTCAACGCCAGCAGCCTGGGTAAAGAAATCGCCGCTGCGCAACGACTCATGGATAAGGTAGGCTGGAAGTAACCGCTTCCCTCCGCAGACCCTGTCCATGCCCCCAACCGAACCGAGTCAAGAGTATTTCGCAACACGTCCGTTCAGGCGTTATCTGGCTGCAACCCGCCCGCCTTTTTTGCTCGCTGCGCTCGTAGCCACGCTGATAGGGATCGGCACAGCCGACTACTCCGGTGAAACAATCAACGCCTGGACGGCGGTGCTGACTTTGTTGGGGGCGACACTGGTGCATGCCGGAATCAATGTGTTCAATGACTATTACGATGCGTTGAATGGCACCGATACGATCAATACGGAACGGCTCTACCCGTTCACAGGCGGCAGCCGCTTTATCCAGAATGGTGTGCTCAGCCTGCGTGAAACGCTTGATTTCGCATTGGTTTTGTTTGGGTTAAGCGTGTTGATCGGCATCACGCTAATGCTGTTAACAGGCTGGTCGCTGCTCTGGGTCGGGCTGGCGGGACTCCTGATCGGCTGGACCTATTCCGCGCCGCCGTTGGCGCTCAATAGTCGCGGACTGGGCGAATTATCGGTGGCGCTGGGTTTTGGCTTGCTGATGCCGCTGGGTGCAGACATGGTGCAAAGGCACGCCTTCGACGTACTCCCTCTGCTGGCCGGACTGCCATATGCCTTGCTCACCGCCAACCTGCTCTACATCAACCAGTTTCCCGACCGTCAGGCCGACGAGGTCGCCGGAAAACACCACTGGGTGGTTCGACTTGGCGCGGACAGGGCGCGCTGGGGATACCTGACCCTGGCCGCGGGCGCCTATCTCACTCTGATGCTGGAGATAGTCATGGGGCAGCTGCCCGTATGGGCAAGCCTTGGCCTGCTGCCGCTGCCTTTGTCGATGTTTGCCGCCATGGATTTGGTGAAATTCGCCTCCACCCCTGAGCATCTGGCGCGCGCCATTCGCCTGACAATCACGGCTGCGCTGTCACACGGAGCACTGCTTAGCCTCGGGCTGGCTATTGCTGCGCCGTGACAGGCGGCTAGCTCACAGCCAAAACAGAACGACCGTCAATACG
>CALKWL010000138.1 GCA_938004235.1 uncultured Gammaproteobacteria bacterium | reverse complement strand
TGAGCACCCTGAGTGCTTTGTCAAAAAACCGCGCAATCTTCCGGTACGCGACAACTACATCCATAGCTAAGCCTAATTGCTGATCTGAATGTGGCTTTACCTCATGAGCCGCATCATTTCCTAAGGTCCTCAGTTTGTGAAGAATATATGCACCTTCTTGGGTGAGAACCCCCTGACTTACGAGGTCATTAATTTTTCCATACAGATCTCTACTCGGCGCTTGCTTTTGTTTTGCAACTGTCTCAATCAGTGCTCGTATGCCGATGCCGCACAGAACAGGTTGAGAGCCATTTAAAGACCTTATAGTCTCTTCGTATATACGTTGTACTTTGCTTGGAAGGATGTGGCTATCTGATAGGGCCTGCCTCCCTTCATTAGGATTTGGAAACAGCTCGATTAACTCATTATCTTCATATTCATCTGGCCCAATTTGAATGGGGTGGCTTTCGGAATCTGAACTCACCCTCCGAAACGAAATTGTTTCACATCCTTGGCATTGTACAATTTGGTTGCTTACGCCCCAGTACATTTCATAGTTCCATGATAAGCGTTCGCTGCCTCTTATATCGGCCGATGCGAGAATTAAATGCTTGGTGCTTCGTTTACATTCCCTGCACTCAACTTCGATTTTTAGGCCTGCTTTTTTATTTAATTCCATGTATTTCATTTTTTTATGAATCATTATGAATCAATGAGGTCAGACTCGATTGATTTTGGAGGGATAGGCCGTACAAGATAATATCCCGATTAACGCTGGTGAAAAATCTGAATTTTTTCAATGCCATGCACGCCACGCAAGCTGCGCAGCAAGTCATCGCACACCCGCACGCGCCATGCACCACCCACGCTCATACGCCCGCTAGCCATGTGATTGCGTACATCCAAATTCACGCTGCAACCCCCGGCACAATACGGCTCTAGCGCGGCGAATAATGCGCCCAGGTGCGCGGGCTCAAGTGTCGGACGGAGTGTGATACGCAATTCACGCGCAAGCTGGGCGCGTGCCTGATCCATGCTCATCAGGCTTTTTATGCGCAAACGCACGCCATTGGAAAAGTTGTCATAACTTGCGCCACCTTCCAGCACCAGCACCTGATCGAGGCTGAGTTGATCGCCCCAGCGTTTTAAGTCTTCCGGAAACAGGCGTGCTTCAATGCGCCCGCTGCCATCATCCAGCAGCAAAAAGGCCTCTTTTTCGCCCTGTTTGGTGATGCGCGGGCGCACTGCAATCAGCAATCCGGCCACGTTGACCTGGCGTTCCTGCGGTTTGCGGTAGCCACCTTTGTCATCCCCGCCGGAGGGGGCGGCGGCCTGTGCGGCGCTTTCGAGTTGCGCCGTCAGCTCGGCAAAGCGCAGGTCGCAGAACTGGGTGATCTCGCTCATCACGCTGTCCATCGGGTGCCCGGTCAGATACAGACCCAGCACCTCTTTTTCCTGCGCCAGTCGCTCAAAATCATCCCACTCCGGCAGCTCAACCCGAGGCAGCGGCGCGCTGTCCGCGCTTGCGGTGTCGGCAAACATGGCGAACATATCCGCCTGCCCTGCTGCGTCCTGTTCCGCCTGGTGTTCGGCCAGACGCAAGGCATCCGGCAAGGCGGCCATCAGCGAAGCGCGGTTGGCACCCAAACCATCCAGCGCACCGGCGCGGATCATGGCTTCCAGTACGCGCCGATTGAGGCGGCCACGATCCACCCGGCGCAGGAAATCATGCAAATCGATAAATGCCCCGCCCTGTTGCCGCGCAAACAGAATCGACTCAATCGCGCCCTCGCCCACGCCCTTGATGGCTCCCAGGCCGTAAATCACCGTGGCATCGTCGCGGATGGTGAAGCGGTAGACCGAATCATTCACACGCGGCGGCTCGACCTTCAGCCCCATGCTGCGGCATTCTTCGATCAGCACCACCACTTTGTCGGTGTTGTCCATATCCGCCGACAACACCGCCGCCATGAAGGCCGCCGGGTAATGCGCCTTCAGCCAGGCAGTTTGTACGGAGAGCAAGGCATAAGCCGCCGAGTGCGATTTGTTGAAACCGTAACCGGCGAATTTTTCCATCAAATCAAAGATATAACCGGCAACACCGGCATCCACGTCGCGCCCCGTGGCACCGGCGATAAAAATCGCGCGCTGCTCGGCCATTTCCTCGGCCTTTTTCTTGCCCATCGCCCGGCGCAGTAGGTCGGCACCCCCGAGGGTGTAGCAGGCCAGCACCTGCGAAATCTGCATCACCTGTTCCTGATACACGATCACCCCGTAGGTGGGCTTGAGGATCGGCTCCAGATCAGGATGCGGGTATTCAATCGCGGCACGACCATGTTTACGCGCAATGAAGTCGTCCACCATGCCGGATTCAAGCGGGCCGGGGCGGAACAAGGCCACCAGCGCGATCACGTCTTCAAAACAATCCGGCTGCAAGCGGCGCACCAGGTCTTTCATGCCGCGTGATTCAAGCTGGAACACGGCGGTGGTTTCGCAACGCTTGAGCAGCTCGAACGCCTTGCGGTCGGTCAGGTCGATATGTTCAATCGCAATCGGCGCAAGGTTCGTGCGCGCACGCACGGCGTTAATGGTTTTCACCGCCCAGTCGATGATGGTCAGGGTGCGCAGGCCAAGGAAGTCGAACTTGACCAGACCAATGGCTTCTACATCGTCCTTGTCGAGCTGGCTGACAATGCCTTCTTCGCCTTCGGCACGGTACAGCGGCGTGAAATCGGTCAAGGCACCGGGCGCAATCACCACACCGCCCGCGTGCTTGCCCGCATTGCGCGACAAGCCTTCGAGTTGCAGTCCCATGTCCAGAATGGCTTTTACTTCGTCGTCATGGTCATAACGCTCTTTAAGTTCTTCCGTCTTGTCGATGGCATCCTGCAAACCGATGCCCAGCTCCAGCGGAATCAGCTTGGCAATGCCATCGACAAAGCCATAGCCATTGCCCAGCACGCGCCCCACATCACGCACCACTGCCTTGGCCGCCATGCTGCCGTAGGTGATGATCTGCGACACGCTCTCGCGCCCGTAGGTACGCGCCACGTAATCAATCACCTCGTCGCGGCGCTCCATGCAGAAATCCACGTCGAAGTCTGGCATGGATACCCGCTCAGGATTCAGGAATCGCTCGAAAAGCAGGTCATAAGGAATCGGGTCTAAATCCGTGATTTTTAATGAATAAGCCACCAGCGAGCCCGCGCCGGAACCGCGCCCGGGGCCGACCGGAATATCGTTGCGCTTCGCCCACTGGATAAAGTCGGCCACGATCAAAAAGTAACCGGGGAAGCCCATTTGCAGGATGGTGTTCAGCTCAAAGCGCAGGCGTTCGAAATACTGGATGCGCTTGGCCTCGGGATCGGGGTCGTCGGCCTTGATAATGCTTTGCAGGCGCTCTTCCAGCCCCTGTTCGGCCTCCTGCGTAATGAATTCCGCTTCCGTCATGCCTTCTGGAATGGGGAATTTTGGCAATACCGGCTTGCCCAGGGTCAGGCTTACCGAGCAGCGCTTGGCAATTTCAACCGTGTTTTCAATGGCTTCGGGCAGATCCTTGAATAACTCGATCATCTCTTCTGGCGAGCGCAGATATTGTTGCTCGCTGTAGATGCGAGGGCGCTTCGGGTCATCAAGGGTGTAGCCGTCGTGGATGCACACCCGCACTTCATGCGCCTCAAAATCATCCGCCGCCAAAAATCTCACATCATTGGTGGCAACGATTGGCGCGTTGAATTCAGTCGCCAGGGCTACGCTGCGATGCAGCACGTCCTCTTCGCCTGCTCTTCCTGTGCGACTGACCTCAAGATAAAAACGCTGCGGGAAGACACGCATCCAGTGCTCAAGCAAAGGATTGGCCTGTTGCGGCTGGTTACTCAACAAAGCCTGCCCAATCTCACCCGAACGTCCACCGGACAAGGCAATAATGCCCTCGCAGGCTTCCACCGTGAGCCATTCGCGCGCCAGTGTAGCCACGCCAGCGCTCAGGCCTTCCATATAGCCGCGCGACACCAGCCGGGTCAGGTTGCGAAAGCCTTCGTTATTTTGCGCCAACAGCACCAGGCGGGTCGACTCCTTGCCCGTCTGCCCTTGCAGCACCACATCCACGCCCAAAATCGGCTTGATTCCCTCGCCCTGCGCCGCTTTGTAAAACTTCACAAAGGCGAACAGATTGCACTGATCGGTCAGAGCCAAAGCCGGGATGCCCAGCTCAGCCGCACGCTTCATCAAGGGCTTGATGCGCACCAATCCATCCACCAGCGAGTATTCGGTGTGCAAACGCAAGTGAACGAACTTTTGTGGCGACATCTCACTCATGCCAAAAGCCCCAGGGTTTCTTTTTCCATGGCACGTAAATCGTCCATTTCTTCTTCGGTAAATCCGGCGTGCATGCGCCCCATTTCATCGTAAGGACCGCGAATGCGCCCGCTCATGTACTGGTTCAACAGATCGCGAAAGGTGCTGCGTGCATCAAGCCCGCGCTCAGTGCAAAGATGACGGAACCAGTGCGTTCCGATACGCACATGCCCCATTTCCTCGCGATAGATCACGTCCAGAATCTCCACCAGCCGGGTTTCCCCCACGGCACGCAAACGCCGTTGCAGCCCCGGTGTGACATCCAGCCCTCGCGCTTCCAGCACACGCGGCACCAGCGCCATGCGGATCAGCACATCGTCATCCGTGCGCCGCACCATTTCCCAGAGATCATCATGCGCCGGATAGTCACCGTAATCCTTGCCGTGGTCGTGCAGATAGGCACGCAGCAACTCGAAATGCTCGGCTTCTTCAAAAGCCACCTGCAACCAGTCGGCATAAAACGCGGACGGCATGCCACGAAAGCGATACACCGCATCCAGACCGATATTGATGGCGTTGAACTCGATATGCGCCAGGGCGTGTGCAAGTGCCAGGCGGCCTTCGAGCGAGCCCAGTCCGCGTGTTGCCAGATGGCGGCGATCCACCAGCTCCGGGCGAACCGGACGCCCGGGGTCGGGCACAGGAACAACGCTGTCTTCACCGCCTGACAGCAGGCCTCCATTTTCAAAGGCCAGCTTCAGCGCACACACACACTCGGCCTTGCGCGCCGGATCGGAAGTCATCAGGCAGGTATAGGCCGCATGATGAAGCGTAATTTTTTGAGTCATTCTAACCCGAATGTTACATAAATTCGCGCGATGATCGCGCAGGATATTGTTCGTACAAGGGGTTTTCCGAAGAAGCGCCGTATCGAGTTATACGGTCGACTGAGGAAAATTCCTTGTACGGACAAGAGACTAGCGAGGGCGGGTGTAATTTATGCAACATTCGGGTTGTGACTAAATATCAAATGATTGAGATGAGTTTTGAATAAATAACTCGAACTCTTTTTCCAGCCGGTGATAGGTTGCAACAGCGCGCAAACCGCGCTCAGTCAGGCGCGTTCCGCCGCCATGTGCACCGCCGGTTTCGGTAATGACCAGGGGGGTATCACCAAGCGCATTCATGTCTTCCACCAATTGCCAGGCGCGTTTGTACGACATGCCGATGGCTTTGGCCGCCTGACTGATCGACCCCTTATCATAGATGGCTTCCAGCAGACTCACCTTGCCAATGCCCAGAAAACCGCCGCACGAACCCTCGATCCACAGGCGTGCGCGCACGGATTTGCCAAAAGATGAACCGGGAAGTTTTTTCTGCATGTGGATCGCTCAAAACGCGTTCAGGGAACCGGCTAGGATAGGCATGTTAGAGCCTGTTTGCGACCCAAATGTTGGCGCAAAAAACAGGTGTGTACGTTCAAACAATCCATTTGAGGCTAGCAGCCTGTCATTGTAAACAGACTCATGAACCAGTACAGACAGCTGAAGCAGCCATTTCATCACCCTGCCCGCGCACTGGCAAGCAACACGCTCGACTCCAGCAGCCTGGCGAGCCTGGAGAAAATCAGCTGCGCCATGTTTTAGCTCACACCCCAAGCTGGCATATCATGTGCGCATTATCAGTTCAAAATCCGGATGCTGATTCAGCTTGAATGCTGTTTGGGCAACGTCTGGCGCGTTTGTTGCTGAAAAATTGAAATTAAAACTAACCACGAGGATCCGCCATGCTTGAAACTTACCGCCTGCACGTTGCCGAGCGCGCCGCTCTTGGTTTGCCCCCGTTGCCTTTAACGGCTGAGCAGGTCGCTGCACTGGTCGAGCTGTTGAAAAACCCGCCCGAAGGCGAAGATGACGTGCTGGTGGCGTTGATTAGCGACCAGGTGCCGCCGGGGGTTGACCCGGCGGCATATGTCAAGGCGGCGTTTCTGGCCGATGTGGCACATGGCAAGACAGCCTGCGCGCTGATTGATCGCAAGCGCGCGACCTTCCTTTTGGGCACCATGCTCGGCGGCTACAACGTACAACCGTTAATTGCCCTGCTGGATGATGATGCGGTGGCGGAAGAAGCGGTGGCGGCCTTGTCGGGTACCTTGCTGATTTACGATGCCTTCCGCGATGTGGAAGACAAGGCCAAGGCGGGCAATGTCCATGCGCAAAAGGTCATGCAGGCCTGGGCGGATGCGGTGTGGTTCAAGAATCGCACTGCGCTGCCGGACGAGCTGACCCTGACCGTGTTCAAGGTGCCGGGCGAAACCAACACCGATGACCTCTCGCCCGCGCAGGATGCCTGGAGCCGCCCGGATATTCCATTGCATGCCAAGGCCATGCTGGGTAGCAAAATGCCCGGCGGCCTGGATACGATTGAGCAACTCAAGGCCAAAGGCCATCCGATTGCCTATGTCGGTGATGTGGTCGGTACGGGCTCCAGCCGCAAGTCGGCGATCAATTCCGTGCTCTGGCACATGGGTGCCGATATTCCGTTTGTACCGGGCAAGCGCACCAGTGGGGTGGTTCTGGGCGGCAAGATTGCGCCTATTTTCTTCAACACCGCAGAAGACTCCGGTGCCTTGCCGATTGAAGTGGATGTGTCGCAACTTGAAACCGGCGATGTGATTACGCTGCGCCCATATGCGGGTGAGTTGCTCAAAAATGGCGCAGTGATTGCGCATTTTGAGTTCAGATCGGAAGAGCGTCGTGTAGGGAAAGAGTGTAGATCTCGGTG
>CALKWL010000137.1 GCA_938004235.1 uncultured Gammaproteobacteria bacterium | reverse complement strand
ACCACCGAGATCTACACTCTTTCCCTACACGACGCTCTTCCGATCTCAGCGCATATCACACTCCCCCGATGGCGAAAGACTTGAGTCGCGCTTGGCGACCGTACACGGCATTCACCTGCGCGCGCGTCACCATCACGGCAGTAAACATCGAGCCCAGAATACCGATGCTCAAAGTCACCGCGAACCCCTTGATCGGTCCGCTGCCAAAAGCGAACAGCGCCAGCGCAGCCAGCAAGGTTGTGACATGCGCATCGACAATGGTGGCGAACGCACGCTCATACCCTGCCTGGATTGCGGCATGAGGCGTATAGCCGTTGCGCAGCTCCTCGCGTATACGCTCGTTGATAAGTACGTTGGCATCCACTGCCATGCCGAGAGTCAGCACCATGCCCGCAATGCCGGGCAGCGTGAGCGTCGCCTGCAATAACGACAGTACCGCCACAATCAGCAGCAGATTCACAAACAGCGCCACATTGGCAAATACGCCAAACAGGCTGTAATACACGATCATAAACAGCGCCACAGCGACAAACGCCACGACCGAAGCGGTTACGCCCGCCTGGATGTTATCCGCCCCCAGGCTTGGACCGACCGTGCGTTCCTCGACAATTTCAATCGGCGCGCGCAGAGCTCCGGCACGCAACAACAGCGCCAGATCGCGCGCCTCCTTGCTGCTGTCAAGCCCAGATATCTGGAAGCGATTGGCCAGCTGATCGCGAATGGTGGCGATATTGATGACCTCCTGCACGACCGACTTCTTCTTCACCTGCTGGCCGTTTTCTTCAACGGTTTCCACCTTGTTTTCAATGAAAACCACAGCCATGGGCTTGCCGATATTCTGGCCGGTGATTTCGCTCATGCGCCGCGCGCCCTTGCTATCCAGATTCACGAACACCGCCGGCGAGCCGCTTTGCTGCTCAATGCCCGAGGATGCGTCAACAATCTGGTTGCCGGTAATGATGACCTGACGCTTCAGAAGCACCGGCTGACCGCCGCGCTGCTGGAACAACTGCCCTCCAGCCGGAACTTGCCCCGTCCTGGCTGCTTCCTCCCACTCAGATGGCGAGCCTTCGACCAGACGGAATTCCAATGTCGCAGTCGCGCCCAGAATCTCCTTGGCGCGCACGGTGTCCTGCACGCCCGGCAATTGCACCACGATACGGTTTTCTCCCTGTTGCTGAATGATCGGCTCAGCCACGCCCAGCTCATTCACACGGTTGCGCAGCGTGGTAATGTTCTGTTCCACAGCCGCCTTGCGCTCGGCAAGCAAGGCTTTTTCAGAAAACCGTCCCAACATCAAGGTGAGCTTGCCGTCTTCGCGCGCAGCCCACTCAATATCAGGATATTGACGCGCCAGAGCGTCTTTGGCCGCTTCGCGCTCAGCATCATCGGCAAAGCGCACCACGATATCGCTGCCCTCAACCGCCACCAACTGGTAGCGCAGTTTCTCGCCGCGCAAGAAACCGCGCACATCCTCGACCGTGCGCTCGCGCATCTGCTTGAAGGCGGTCTCCATATCCACTTCCATCAGGAAATGCACCCCGCCACGCAAATCCAGCCCAAGATACATCGGACGGGCGCCAATCGCTGTCAGCCAGTCCGGCGTATTCGAGGCCAGATTGAGCGCCACGACATAGCCTCGCCCAAGCTCGTTGCGCACCAGGTCAGCCGCCTTGAGCTGATCCTCTCCACTATTGAAGCGCACCATGATTTGGTCGTTCGCCATTTCGATGCGCTTGATGGGGATCGAGTTTTGCTCAAGGACTTTTGTTACGCGCTGCTGGTCGGCGGCATTGATCGCTGTCGAGCGGGCGCTGATTTGCAGGGCAGGATCTTCACCGTAAAGATTCGGCAGCGAATAAACCAACCCAAAGATCGCAACAATGATAACGAGCAGGTTTTTCCAGAGTGGATAACGATTCACGGGTCTCTCCCATGCAACCAACCCGCCATCGGGCGGGTTGATGAGTCAAAAATCAGGAACCGCGCAGATCGCGCATCGTGCCCTTGGGCAGCACGGTGGACACTGCCACGCGCTGAATCAGAATCTGCGTACCCTCAGCGATTTCAATGGTCAGAAACGCATCGTTCAACTCAACCACTCGCCCCAGAACACCGCCCGAAGTCAAAACCTCATCCCCCTTACCCAAGGCGTCGATAAGCTTTTTATGCTCCTTCTGGCGCTTCGCCTGCGGGCGAATCAACAAGAAATACATCACCGCAAAGATCAGGATCAGCGGTAAAAAGCTCATGAAAGGATCAGGCTGCTGCATGGCTGGCGCGGCAGCGGCAGGAGCCTCAGCCATGGCGACGGAAATAAAGTTCATAAAACACCTATGTCAGGAACGGGAAAAAATCGTGCGGCATTATGCCACAGGCACACCACGCGTCATCCTTGTGGCGAAGCGCCGGCTTTTCAATCCGCTGCATCAATCCCGGCGTTGCGTTTGCGGTAAAACGCCTCCGCCCAAGCTTCGAAACGATCTTCATGGATGGCCAGCCGGATCTCCTGCATCAGAAACTGGTAGTAGTGCAGGTTGTGAATACTGTTCAAACGCGAGCCGAGAATTTCGTTGCACTTATCCAGATGGCGCAGATAGGCGCGACTGTAGTTGCGGCAGGTATAGCAACTGCAATGCGCGTCCACCGGGCGAGTGTCGTCAGCGTAGCGCGCGTTGCGCAGACGTACATCGCCCCACTGGGTAAATAAATGCCCATTGCGCGCATTGCGCGTCGGCATGACGCAGTCAAACATATCGATGCCGCGGCGCACCGCTTCAACAATATCTTCCGGCTTGCCCACGCCCATCAGGTAGCGCGGGCGATCCTGCGGCAACAGTGGCGTGGTCGCCTCCAGCACCTTGATGCGCTCGTCCTCCGGTTCACCCACAGAAAGACCACCAATGGCGTAACCGTCGAAACCGATGTCGATCAACCCCTGAGCCGACACCTGGCGCAGATTGTCGTACATACCGCCCTGCACGATACCGAACAGCGCCGCCGGATCATCCCCTTGCAACTCCAAATGCGCCTGCTTGCTGCGCGCCGCCCAGCGAAGTGACAGCTCCATCGAAAAACGCGCCTGCTGCTCCGTAGCCGGATATGGCGTGCACTCATCGAAAATCATCACAATGTCGGAGCCTAGTGCGTGTTGCACTGCCATTGAGGTTTCCGGATCGAGATGCACCTTGCTGCCGTCCACCGGCGACTGGAAGCGCACACCCTCTTCACTGATCTTGCGCAATTCGGCCAATGAGAACACCTGAAACCCGCCAGAGTCGGTCAATATCGGCCCGTTCCAGTGCATGAAATCATGCAGATCACCGTGTTTTTTGATGATTTCCACCCCGGGGCGCAGCCAGAGATGAAAGGTATTGCCCAAAATGATTTCTGCGCCAATTTCGCGCAGCTCTTCCGGGGTCATGGCCTTGACGGTGCCATAGGTGCCAACGGGCATAAAGGCTGGGGTCTCTACCGTACCGCGTGCAAATGTCAGGCGTCCGCGCCGCGCCGCGCCGTCGGTATTGAACAGTTCAAATTTCATGAGTCTCGATCCAGAACATCCACTGAAGGGGTGATGAACATCGCATCACCATAACTGAAAAACCGATACTTGGCGTCAATCGCGTGACGATAGGCGCGCATGATGTTGTCATAGCCGCCCAAGGCGCTCACCAGCATCAACAAGGTGGAACGCGGCAGGTGAAAATTGGTCAGCAAGGCATCCACCACCTTAAAA
>CALKWL010000136.1 GCA_938004235.1 uncultured Gammaproteobacteria bacterium | reverse complement strand
AACGGGGTGTCAGAATCTTAATGCCTGTCAGGTTAAGATTGTTCAGCACATTGAGTCCGGTTAGTCTCGGCGCGACAACCACATCAACCCGTCCGGCGTCTAACATGTAAAATGCTTGCTCAATCTCAACCGGATATGTTGTCATCCCCTTAGTATTCACCTCGCCTAATCTAAATCCGCGTTGGAGGCCAATTCGATACGGCCGCAAACATTCCCAACCCTCTACGGGAAATTCAAGGTTTTTCGTGAATACAATGATGTCGACCGTGGCAATCGGTGTCGGGACCATGACTAAATTTGGAAAATTCTCTTTGATTCCAGCCCCTCGGCATAGCTCCCCGTCCGTATCACCGTCATTTGCCAGTTCTATTGCTCTGGCTATTGGGTAATGTTGGATGACGACAGCGATCCCGATTTTTTTATAGGCCGCTTGGATAATAGGCTCACCAATTCGGGTGATCGGATGCTCAGCCGGAAAACTTGATAAAACCAGCGATTCTTGTGAGGAGATGCGTTGCGCTGTGAATAACAAGATCAGGATACACATATTGATTATCTTTAATTTCATATATCCGCTCTCCAAATTATTGTAACTTCATTTCTTTTTCGACGAGTTTTCGTATTTCATCGATTTCTCCGCTCTTTTCCATTTCCGTCAGGATGGCGGCAAGTTTCGGCACAAGATGCTGATGCTTTTTGTGTAGAAAATTGTAACTATTCAGCCCTACCGAAGAGCAACAGGAATCGGCGAGCCGATAAGAGCCTGAAAAAGGGCATGAAGGACGTTATGGCCTTGTTTGCGAATAGTGGAAATGTAGCCACGAATCCGACAAAAACAGACGGCCCCGTCCAGGGTACGAAAGCAGCCAGAGACTTTCTGATGCAATTTCATCATGCGCAAATCACGTTCGGCGAGGTTATTGTCGAACGGGACTTGAACGTCGTGCATGAAAGCCAAGACCGCCGAGGCATGAGCAGACAAACGATCCAAAAGATTTTTGGCTTTGCTCTGTTTGCGGCGACCGCGTTTGTCAAGCAGGGGTTGAGCGGGTGGCGGGTTAGCTGCCAAACCCTGCTGCAGGATTTGGTGATACTGCGCAGTGAAACACTGTTGCAATGGCATCGCGAGGCCCGTCTGGCCCTGGGCCTTGACTTGGTCTACCTGCGCTTTGATATCGAGCAGTAGCCGTTTCATAGCGGTCGCCCATGGCTGATCGCCCTGTTCTTCGAGGAAGATCAGTTCGCGGAGGTGATGCGCATTGCATAAACCATGCGCACAAAGGTAGTGATAATAAGAAGCCCAGCCGTCATGGATGGCGCGGCCTTTGAAATTGGGCAGCACCGCTAAGGCATCCATGGCCACCTTGCCGCGTTTGGCGTGACAGGCGTAGTAAGTCAGCAACGCGGTACTGGCGACGTGGAGCCAATGACATTTGCCTTTTACCCGCATCCCGGTTTCGTCGAAATGAGCGATACCGGCTTGCGTCACTGCGTTTTTGATGAGTACCTCGGTAGAGCGCAAATTGTCCGCGCAGGTGGTCACGGCCCCATGTAAGGTCGCCGCTGACAAGTCCGCGCCGAATAAATCGGCGAACAGCTCACTGGCACGTTCATAAGGCAACTGCTCGTACGTCAGCAGGTACAGTCCGATCGCTTTGATTTGCGGCCCATATTGCACCCGGTTGCCGACTCCCGCCGGAAATTCCCATAGTTGGGAGTTTGGCAGTGCGGGCAGACTTTGCAGGCGGACCGATGCTCGATCGCTGCCACTTTGATTTCCGGTAGATCGAACATTTGCCGACGCTCATATTTTTGTACCGCGGCTGTCTGCAAATTTGCACCGCAGGCACTACATTGTTCTGGAGCGTGTGTAACGATGGCCTGTGGCGTCTCCGTCATCTGCAACGTGTGCCCTTGATGCCCGGTTTGCCCTCCCGGCTTCTTCCCGCTGGGCAGGCGCAAACTTTTAGGTTTCGGCTTTTTAGCCCGTCACTCGATGGCGGCTTGCTACTGTTGTGGCTATCTTGCGCCAAACGGCCTTCTAGCTCTTTGACACGGGCGGTGAGTTGCGCGATTTGCTCGTCTTGAGCTTTGACACGGGCGGTGAGTTGCTCAATCTGAGCAAATAGCAGATCGGAAGAGCACACGTCTGAACTCCAGTCACGTCAGTCAATCT
>CALKWL010000135.1 GCA_938004235.1 uncultured Gammaproteobacteria bacterium | reverse complement strand
GCGACCACCGATATCTACACTCTTTCCCTACACGACGCTCTTCCGATCTTATTTCCCGCGCCAAATTGGCCGCCTTCTCTTCCAAGTACGGCAATTGCGCCCTGCGGGCGGCATCCTCCATCTTGAATAACCGTTCAGGGTTGTAGCTTGCTGTGTGGTAGTTCTGGCTTTCGTACTTGGCTCGCAAAATGTAATAGTTGGCACCGTCCGTTTGAATGGTTGTATCTGTATACGAGAATCCCACGTACTTGATTTCACCAAAGAGCGAAACGTAATAGTAATAGCTCAGGTAGCCCAAGTTGAACGGGTAGCCGTCAGCCGTCTTGAGCGTTGCGGCCAGGGCGCGGTTCAGCTCTTCGCGTGCCCGCTCAAAGGCTTTTGTTGCGGTTGTTAATGCTTCGTGTCGTGCTGCATCCGCCTCGTTGTCGAAGAGAAGACCGTCAGAGGTTTGGAATTGCGGCTTGGTGATTATAAGTGGCATTATTATCTATCCTTTTATATTGTGGCGCGGCCAGGGCAACCCCCAGCCGCGCCACAATATACCTTGTTAATACGGCAAGTTATCTTCCCAAGATTCTTCTGGTGCCGGAAGTGCGCTAACGGCCGTTAGGCGCCGTTGTAGTTCCGCTATTTGACGCTCCATCCTGCTGCTGTTCTGCCGCGCCATTTGTAACGCCCTTTCGTACTCAGCACGGGGGACAATTGGTTCGTCGAGCGGCACAATGTCGCGCTGTGGCAGTGCGTAAGCGCGTGCAATTTCCTCAGACACCGCCTTGATGCTGTAGATAGCCCCGGCACCGTAGAACTCGGTACGGAACCCATCGTCTACAGGAACATCCACCCGGATCAAGCCGCCTAGCGACTCGGTACGGATAACCCCCGCCGTCCGGCCATGCCCCATCAGCTCCACAACTGCCCACATTTCCACTTGCGTTGTGTCGTCACTCACAGTCTATTCTCCTGTTGTAACAGAGAGCGTGTACCCGCTCTTCCGCACATATCCGCTTTCCAAAAGCGGTTTCACATGATTCGCAATTGTGCTGCGATCATGCCCCAAAATAGTTGCTAAATTTGATACATTTTTTGCTGCACCAGAGGCCAGCAGTTGGACAATTTTTTGTTGGATTTCAGTCAAACCCCCCAAAAATTCTGCGGAGTGTGCGGTGTTTGATTCCGCAGAATTGTGCGGAGTGCCCCCCGCAATTTCTGCTGGATGTGCGGATGGAACCCCCGCAGATTTTGCGGGTTTGGGGGATGGAACCCCCGCAGATTTTGCGGGTTTTTCTGCTGGTTTTTCCGCAGATTTCTGCTGATTTGCGGGATCGTATTCGGCCACAAACACGCCACCAGATACGAGCGCCGGGGCCAGCGTGACCGCTAACGCCCATACAACTTGCCACCCGCCCGTGAGTGTATCGGCGAGTGGGCTGCCGTTCATTCGGGCGATTACGTATGGGGAGAGTATGATCGGTGTCATCATCACCGAGATGGTCAGCAGGATGCTCAGTACCACAAATCGCCAGTCTAGGTGTTTGGCGTTATGGGTTTTGCGCGGCTTCATCTGCCCCCACTCGCCTAGCATGTAGGCGATACCGGCCACTTCCAGAATGCCCATACCGAAGCCGCCAATGATGTTGGCGAATTCCAACGCGGTAGAAACGGCCGTTGGTATGGTGTGGGTATCTGCTGCGATAAAAGCCCCCGCCCAGCGGGGAACAGCTACGACGATTCCAGAGAGAATGATGATTTTTCCGTAGTTTAGGTTCATGGTCTTGACTCGTTTGTTTCTTTATTCCCACTCGCCCTCAACAACGCCAACGGGCGTGGTGGGTGGCAATAGCAGTTTTGGAACGCCTGAGAGTGGTGTAGTTAGGGATGCTTCGTAAATGGTCTGGCCGCTTGGTAGTTGCAAATAAGCAAAGAATGCAGAGCGGGCACCGAGAACGGCGGCAGCTATCAAGCGAGATTTAATGTCGTGGTGGATCATTGTGGCCGCTTGGATTTTTGCGGTCAGCACGTTGCGAGTTAGTGAAGGGAGAACGGGCCAAACAACCTTGAATGCGTCGCCGTCTATCTCAAATTCAACCAGGAAAGCGGCATTGCCGTTGCTGTCTCTGCCATAGGCTTCGCTTTTCAGTTCGCCCTTGTGCCTTTTTAGCAAGGTTCTTGTCTTTTCCATCCATGCGTCGGCAGAAGCATTGCTTGTTTTCCAGTAATTCAAGTTCTCTGCGTAGGTTGTTTTTTTCATTTTACATCCTTGCGATTTACGCTTGCATCTGGTGTGAAGCCATCCGGGTACCGCTCCATCAGTTTTTGAATATTCGCCCCCAGGATGCCGCTCATGTAGAGGTTGGCGCGGATAAGCAACGAGTACCACATCAGCGCGATCTCCCGGAGATCGTGCATAACTTTGGCTTCGTCAATTCCATGCGCGTGAAAAACCGATTTTTTGATAGCGTCAGCAAAACTGGTGACGGCCAGCAGGAACATGACGGGTAATTCTCCGTCAGATAACTGACTGACATACAAACTAGCGCCAACATCAGCATCAAAAAGCTCGGAAAACGGCCGTTGCATTACACTGGCTATCGCCGCCATATACCATGCCACATCGCCGGATTCTTTCGTTGTGTCCTCTTCCAGCATGATGGTCTCTACCAGTTCGCCTGCCTCGCCTACTAGACCCATCGTGTTCTGCACAAGGGACAATTGTTGTCTGTCCACGATGAGCATTTGATCGGGTGGGATAAGCGTCCAGATCGGAAGAGCACACGTCTGAACTCCAGTCACGTCAGTCAATCTC
>CALKWL010000134.1 GCA_938004235.1 uncultured Gammaproteobacteria bacterium | reverse complement strand
CTCTTTCCCTCCACGACGCTCTTCCGATCTCGCCCTGCCAGGCGGCCAGCGCGCCTCCGACCGAGTGACGAGCAGCCGATTCCAGCGCGCGCACGGCAGTCGTACCCACCGCAACCACCCGCCCGCCGCGCGCTCGTGCCGCACGTATGGCATCGACGGCGGACTGAGACACCTCCACCCATTCGGCGTGCATAACGTGTTCTGCCAGATTTTCCACGCGCACCGGCTGAAAGGTTCCGGCGCCGACATGCAGCGTCACCCGCGCCGTGCGCACGCCTTTCGCCGCAATCGCCGCCAGCAAATCGTGATCGAAATGCAGGCCTGCGGTGGGCGCGGCCACGGCGCCCGGGCGATCAGCAAACACGGTTTGGTAGCGATCACGATCCGCTGCGCTGTCCTGACGCTCGATATAGGGCGGCAAAGGCATGTGACCGTGCGCTTCCAGCGCAGCCAGCACACTCCCCCCCCCCGAAATCAGACGCAGGCGAAATAACTCATCCTCCCGCGCCAGCATCTCCAGCATGATACCGCCTTCCATCAACAACCTTGCGCCAAGTTTCGGCGGCTTGCTCGCGCGAACATGAAAAATCGCCTCATGCTCATTCACGATGCGCTCCAGCAGCACCTCCACCTTGCCGCCGCTGTCTTTTTGCCCATGCAGGCGTGCGGGAATCACCCGCGTGTCATTGAACACCAGCAAATCGTCACTACGCAGCAGATCAGGAAAATCACGAATCAACGAGTCACGCACCCCCCCGGCAACGCCATCCAGCACGAGCAAACGCGCACCACTACGCTCCAACAAAGGCGCCTGCGCGACCAGGTGCGCAGGCAGGTCAAAATCAAAATCGGATACATTCATGAATAAAAAAATGAGGCGCCGGTGTATCGGCGCCGTGCGTGAAAGAAGAATAAAAAAAATGCTTGGCAAAATGAAGCTGTTCGCCTATAGTGCCGCGCTTACCCGGCCTGGGTGGCGGAATCGGTAGACGCAGCGGATTCAAAATCCGCCGTTGGAAACAACGTGAGGGTTCGAGTCCCTCCTTAGGCACCAATTGACGTATCTTACCGTCCCAAGCGGTACTGTACAACCCCATGAAACCCGCACCAGAACAAGGTTTGCGGGTTTTTTTGTTCGTGACGCCCTAAGCAATCCCGTTGCAGCCCGCTATTTTTTTGGGGGGTATAAATGCAGGAACGCGCCCCGTCCCCAAAAGATGTCAAGGGGCTGCTCACCTACGATTCTAAGGGGGCGTCGTAAAGGCTCGCAGGAACGCTCCATTCCTTCCAGTATTCCGCGTTAAAACTTACGCCCGATCCTCCACTGGGGAAGGCGTAACCCTTTTCGCAAAAAAGTCTGATACACGCGTCCACCACGGCCGCGTCGTATAACACATTTCGATGGCGCGTGATTTCATCCAAGGCTGCGTCAATCCCGAGGGCAGCCCGATAGGGGCGATGTGAAGTCATGGCTTCGACCACATCGGCCACGCTCAGAATTTTGGCCTCGGGCAGGATCTCGCCATCTTTGAGGCCGTAAGGGTAACCGGAGCCGTCAAGCCGCTCATGATGCTCATGATGCTGCAATACAGTCTGGGCAATCGGCCAAGGGAAATCGACCGACTTGAGAATTTCATAGCCGGTTTCAGGGTGTTGACGAATAAAACCGAACTCAAGCTCACTCAACCGGCCTGGTTTGGTCAGGATTTCGGCGGGGATACGAATTTTACCAAAGTCGTGCACGACGCTCGCCAGGTAAAGCCCCTCAACCTGGTCTTGCGGCCACTGCAACTCGCGCGCAATTTCTACTGCAAGATGAGCAACGCGGCGTTGGTGCCCGGCGGTATAGGGGTCTCGCACTTCGATGGTCGCCCCCAGTGCGGCGATAAAATCCAGCAGCATGGTATGGGCGCGTTCCTGGCTTTCCTTGAGTTTCTTCGTGCGCTCTTCAACCATTTCTTCGAGATGATTGCGCAACCGATCCACTTCCAGATGCGTGCGCACGCGTGCGAGCAATTCTTCGCGTTGATAAGGCTTGGTGACAAAATCGACCGCGCCAAGCTCAAAGCCGCGCAGTTTTTCATCGGTATCGGTCAGCGCGCTGACGAAAATAACCGGTATGCGACTGGTTTCAGGATGCGCTTTCAGTTGACGGCAGACTTCAAACCCATCCATATCCGGCATACGAATGTCCAGCAGGAAAAGCTCTGGCGGATGGCTGAACGCCGACTTCAATGCCAATTCACCATTGATTGCCGAACGCACGTTATAACCCTCGCCCCTCAATAACTCGGTTAACAGCTTGAGCGAGGCCGGGGTGTCGTCCACGGCAAGAATGCTTCCTTTATCCGGCATCATGTTCTGCTCCCAAAGCTTTGAGAATGGCGGGATAGTCAAAGTTTGCAACCAGGCGCACGAGGTTTTTTTGCAGCTCCGCATCGTGCTCAGCCACCTGAGCCAAGATTAATGTAATACGTTCGCTATCCAGACTTTCCAGAGCGTCTCTCAAATTTTTACGCAGCTGCGAAGGAAGCGCAGCAAGCATGTCTGGCGTCAGACTCACCTCCGGCAGCGCCTCATCGGCCTCCTCATAGATAAAGCGCAGCCCGAGGTGCTTGGCCAGACAGGCATAAATTTCGCCCATGCGATAAGGCTTGCGCACAAAATCATCCATGCCGACATTCAGCAGTTCGGCACGCTGCTCCTTGAAGGCGGATGCGGTGACCGCAATGATCTTGACCATGTTGCCGCCCTGCAATTTCCGAATCTGCCGTGTGGCCTCGATGCCATCCATGATCGGCATT
>CALKWL010000133.1 GCA_938004235.1 uncultured Gammaproteobacteria bacterium | reverse complement strand
TGATGGGAAATCTCGACGCGGTTGCGACTTTTTCGCACAGCGTGGTGGTGCGTTGAGTTTGAGCGAGCCTGCGCATAAGTCCCTGACGCGGCTGACCCAGCGTCTTGGATATGAGTTTTCCAACATCGAGCTGTTGCAGCAGGCGCTGCGTCACCGTAGCGCAGGCAGTCGCCACAATGAGCGTCTTGAGTTTCTCGGCGACGGCTTGTTGAATTTTGTGATTGCGGATGAGCTCTACGCGCGTCGCCCTCACGCTAATGAAGGTGAGCTATCGCGCTTTCGCGCCAGCCTGGTGCGTGAGGCGACGCTCGTTGAGTTGGCGCAGTCTTTGGTGCTGGGCGACTTTTTGACGCTGGGCAGCGGCGAGCTTAAATCCGGCGGTTTTCGGCGCGGCTCAACCCTGGCGGATGCGTTTGAAGCCATTCTTGGAGCGGTCTATCTGGATAGCGGATTTGAGGCGGCGCGCGCCTTGATTTGTCGCCTGTATCGCGAACGCCTGGAGCATATGCCCGCCGAGCTGGGGCTAAAGGATCCGAAAACCCGGCTGCAAGAGTTTCTGCAATCACGCCAGCGCGCCCTGCCCGAATACCGTGTTTTGGACACGATCGGCCAGGATCACGCGCAAACCTTTATTGTCGAATGTCGCGTTGAAGGCTTGGCTGCGCCTACGCAAGGACGCGGCGTGAGCCGTCGGCGCGCGGAGCAGGCCGCCGCCGAAATTGCGCTTGCACTTATTCAACCGGAAAAATTATCAAAATGACCTTTCGCTGTGGCCATGTCGGCATTGTTGGCCGCCCCAATGTGGGCAAATCGACCCTGCTCAATACCCTGATCGGGCAAAAAATCAGCATCACTGCGCCCAAGCCGCAAACCACGCGGCATAGCCTGATCGGGGTGAAAACCCTGCCGGATGCGCAGATTCTGTATGTGGACACCCCCGGCTTGCACAAAGACACCGGACGCGCCATGAGCCGCGTACTCAATCGCACGGCGCAAGGCATTCTTGAAGGCGTGGATGTCATCATCTTCATGATCGAGGGCATGCGCTGGACGGCGGAAGATGCTGCGGTGCTCGACCGTTTGGAACATGCCAACGTGCCGGTGATTCTGGCGGTCAACAAGGTCGATTTAACAGCGGATAAGGAAGAGCTGCTGCCGTTTTTGCAAACGGTGGGCGCCTTTTATACGTTCGCGGAAATCATTCCGATCTCGGCACGCAAAGGCAGCAATCTTCCCCGCCTTGAAGCCGCCGTTGCCGCGCTGTTGCCCGAAGGCGAAGCCATGTACGACGAAGAAACGCTGACCACCTCAAGCTCGCGTTTTATGGCCGCCGAGTTTATCCGCGAGCAGATTACCCGCCTGTCGCACGAGGAAGTGCCCTACGGCGTCACCGTCGAAATCGAAAACTATGTCATCGACGGCACCATGATCCGCATCGACGCGTTGATCTGGGTCGAGCGCGAAGGGCAAAAGGGCATCCTGATCGGCAAGGATGGCGAAATGCTCAAGGAAATTGGCCGCCGCGCACGCATCAATATCGAAAACCTGCAAGGCATGAAAGTCTTCCTGCGCCTGTGGGTCAAGGTCAAGGGCGGCTGGTCGGATGACGAACGCGCCCTGCGTGCGCTGGGCTACGGCGACCCGGCCTGAGAGCCTGTGAAAATATCCCCTTACCGACTGCGGCTGTCCCAGGACGCGTCCGGCGGCGTTGCGGGGACCCCAAAAATCGCTCACATAGGGTCGCTATGCTCGCCATTTTTTGCACCCCGCGCCTTGCCGGACACGCCCAGGGCCACCCTCGCGACGGCAGGGGATATTTTCACAGGCTCTGAGCTGGCATGACTGCATCCTCGCGCTCCACCGGGCAGACCACAGGGGAGGTCGGCTTTATCCTCCACGCCCGCCCCTGGCGTGACACCAGTCTGTTGCTCGAAGTGCTCCTGCGCGACAGCGGGCGGCGCGGCGTGGTGGCACGCGGCGCGCGCTCGAATGTCAAACAGCGCGGGCGCTTGCAACTCTTTCGCCCGCTCTGGCTCGACCTGGCCGGGCGCGGCGAACTGGCCCAACTGCGCGCGGTGGAAGAAATGCGCATCCTGCCCCCCCTGCAAGGGCGCGCCCTGATCTGCGGCTATTACCTGAACGAACTGCTGATGCGCCTTTTGCCGCGCGACGACGCGCATCCCGCCTTGTTTGACGAATACACCCGAGCCATCGAAGCCATGGTAAGCGCCACCAAGGAAGCCCCCGTGCTGCGCGGCTTTGAAAAGGCCTTGCTGGAACACCTGGGCTGGGCACCGGACTGGAACATGAGCGAAGACGGCCAGCCCATTGAAGCCGGACGTTTTTACCGCATGGATACCGAGCAGGGCATCATGCCCTGTCTGCCGCACGACCCCGAAGCCGTCGCAGGACTAAGCCTGCTGCACCTTGCCGAACAGAATTTTGATGCAGCCGCAAGCAGAAGCGACATCCGCCTGGTGCTGCATCGACTGCTTGCGCCGCATTTGGGCAGCAAGCCCTTGCAGTCGCGGGAATTATTGAAGCTGAGTTTTGCGGTTAGATAGAGTTTTGATATTTCCGCGTAGCTTCTTTTGACTCTTACGCAGAAAGTAGGGAGCAATAGCAAAGCGTATTGCGCCGGATGGGTACGCATGAACCTGCAAATGACCTCATTCGGCGGATTACGCCATGCTAATCCGCCCTACGCTGGCTCTTAAGTTGTTTTGCTCTCAATTTCATGTATTCGACTTTTCGCAAATTTTCATCGCCTTTTGCCTTGATTAGTGCTTGAGACCACAAAGCTTTATCAATTACGCCGTTATTATATTCTTCTTCAGCTTGGGCGTAGAGGTCGGCGCTTCTTTTCTCAAGATTAAACTCAATTCCATCTTTCACATCCATAACAGCACCTATTGCGCTTGTTTTAAACATTTTCAATGAGAAAAAGAAAATTATGATGCTTGCGATAGATGTACCAATGACAGCTAGATTACGGTTATCTGTAATTTCATAAATTACCCATCCAATTGGGTACCAAGATATCGATGCTAATATTGCGGCTATTATTAATTTCATTTTTAATTTCCTATCTTCATGCTCGTGGATGTTCAGCGTTCACCGTAACTGGCGAGATTTGGCTACGCCCCAAAGGCGCGTTTCCCGTGAGATTATAGACCATTTATGGGATCGTTCCCACGCTACAGCGTGGGAACGATAAAAAATACTATGGATTGGAATTCCAACGATTAAGCTAAGCGTGTGGAGATTTTGCACCGTTTGCTTGATTGTTTTGTGATGTAATTATTTCAATATTTACCAATTTTATTGGGTCAACCGCTATTTCATATTCACTGTTTTCAGCTTGATTTGCATATAAAACATTACTTTTCTGGTATGTTGCGCGTACTACTACACGATTTTCTGCTAAAAACCACGGCTGAGAACAGTAGTGCTCGTATGCAAATCTTCTAGCCACATTTTCACAGGTTGACCATGATTGACCAAATTTCCTTAATTCAAATTCGGAAATATCACAACCTCTGTAAATTATTAGCTCATCATCAAGCAACTCAATGTCGTTTGGTTCTAATTTTATTTTTAATATGATTTTTGGGAACCAGACTTCATTTTCTTGGTGTTCAAAAAGTTCTTTCATACCGCCCGAAATAAACCTGAAAAATGCCATTCTAATTGAGTCCATAACTATATATGGCTCGCCAGTCATTGCTTCCAATACGGGTACACAATAATTATTTACATCTTCTTTTGTTTTCTTTCCGACGTAATTACACAAAATCTCAATTGATTGACAAATTAATGGTGCGCTACTAGAAATTTCTTGTGACTCAATTTTTATTTTTAAATGTTCTAGATCAATGCACATATCTTCAGCTAAAAATTGACAATATTTGTCATTTATATTGAACATTGTTGTATTTTTTGAATTAAAATAATATGTTTTCTACGGTGTTCGCACAGTATAAAACAATAAAAACTTACTATGTAACAAAGTTGAGGCTGTATAATTCCTTGATTCGACAAGGATGTGCCTTAATTATAACGGCGGTATCGGCGGGCAAACATGGTGTGCATGCACCGTGCATGTTTGCTGGGACAAGGACTTGCATTTCCGCCAAGCATTACAGCAACCACATCAAAACTCAATGACATACGTGTCGCATCCCAGACGATTGCATTGACCTAAAACGTCATGCACTCTTTGTCAGT
>CALKWL010000132.1 GCA_938004235.1 uncultured Gammaproteobacteria bacterium | reverse complement strand
CCACCGAGATCTACACTCTTTCCCTACACGACGCTCTTCCGATCTCATGGCCATTGAGCGCGTGCTGTTTTATCGCAAACTTGATCTGGCCGGGTTTACGCATCTGGACACGCTGAATATCGCGCTCACGCGCAATTTGACCTGGATTTATACGGTGGGGGCGAACGCGCCGTATGTGGGACTTTTGGGGACGGTGCTCGGTATCCTCATCACGTTTTATGAAATGGGGCAGGGCGGGCAGGTGGATGTCAATCACATCATGCTCGGTCTGGCACTGGCCTTGAAAGCCACGGCGGCAGGTCTGGTGGTGGCGATTCCGGCGATCCTGATTTACAACGGGCTGACGCGCAAAGTCGAGGTGCTGATGGGGCAATGGCGCGCATTGAAGGGTATTTGACCTGATGAAGAAGTTCGATCAGATCAATGTGATTCCCTTCATTGACATCATGCTGGTGTTGCTGGCGATTGTGCTGACCACGGCGACGTTCATCGCCCAGGGGCGCATTCCGTTGAATCTGCCCGAAGCGCAACACGCGGCGGCGGCGCAAAACGACAAGCCGCTTGAAATCAGCATCGATGAGGCGCGCAAGCTGTATCTGGATTCGGGGCTGGTGCATCTCATGGAACTGGATCAGCGTCTCGGGCAAGTGCGATCCGATCAGTCGATTGTGCTGCGCGTGGATGCCAGTGTGCCGTTCAATGATGTGGTCGGCGTGCTGGATATTTTGCAGAAATATCACCTGAACAGATTGAGTATCGTCACGGTACGTAAGGGATGAAGGCCAAGGGATGAAGGAAACAGGCGCGCGCGGCGCGCTGCTGGCATGGGGCGGCTCGTTGCTGCTGCATGGCCTGGCGCTCGCTGCTCTGCTGTGGTGGCTGGATGATGCCTTGAAGCCCGCCGATCCGGTGGCGCGTCCGGTTCCGATGAGTCTGTCCATGCTCGTTGAAGCCGTACCCAAGCCAGTGGAGCCCATGACCGAGCCTGTGCTGAAGTCGGAGCCGGTGGTGGAGCCTGTGCAACCTGAGCCGGTTCTTGAGTCTGATCCTGAAACCATTCCAGAGCCGGAGCCAGCGCCCGTTGAGCCTGTACCGCCCAAGCCGGAGGTCAAGCCGCTCACGCCTAAGCCCAAGGCTCAGACGGATAAGCCGCGCGTCAAACCGGCGCCCAGCACTCCGCAGCCCGTCACTCCGCCATTGGCTGTGTCGAATGAAACGGTGAATCTGCCTGCGCCTGCACCTGTGGCGTCCAGTGAAACACAAATCCAAACGGTGCTTGAGCCGGTCTTGCCCGCGCCGCTTGCGCCGGCGGCCATGGACGATGCCGAAGCTGCTTACAAGGCGCAGGTGCGTCAGGCGGTGGCCGAGCGCAAGCACTATCCGCGGCTTGCTCGCCGCATGGGCGAAGAGGGGCGGGTGGTGGTCGAGTTCACGCTGGAGCATTCCGGTGCTCTGGTTACGGTACGCATCAAGCAGAGCTCGGGCAGTGAGCGCCTGGATGAAGCCGCTCTCCAGGCGGTGCGTGACGCTGCGCCGTTTCCGCCTTTTCCTGAGGGTAGGGCGCGTCAGCACTGGGAATTTAGCCTGCCGCTGAGTTTTTCACTGCGGGAGTGAATCGTTCTACGGGCTTGGCTCAGCGTGCGTTCCGAGCAATCAGCTGCCCGCCGAGGCGTGCGATGCGCGCCGCGCGCCCGGCGTCAGGGGCGCGCGCGGCCACCTTGGTTAGTGCATCGGCGCGCCAGGCTTCGGCGGCCATGACCGTCCAGGCGCGCGGGCACTGCCGGAAGTGCGGGCAAGCCGCGCCATCACAATCACCGGCGACGAGCATACAGGCAGGAATGCGCGCTTGATCTTTGCTGGACAATCCGCCCGCCGAAGTTGCTATGGCTGTATTGCTCCATGCGCCGATCGTGGATGTTGTTCCGCCACTTTCATGAACAACAATCGGGGTGGCTCCCGTACCAAACAAACGCAACTCGCTGCCGGCATTGACGCGCCCCCGAGTGATGCCATGCCTCAACATGGCATGAACAGCGGCATCGACGGCAAAACCGCGCGCGATATCTGCAAGATTCAAAACCAGCGGGCGCTTGAGCCGAATGCGCAGGCGCGGTAGCAATTCGACTCTATCCCAGGCGTGTGCGCCATCCAGGTTGCGAAAACCATGGTCGGGAAGCTGGCCTTCCTTGACCAGGTCTCCCCCGTGAGTGAAATCAAACAGGCCGTCGCTCTTCCTGGCGATATGGCGAGCCAGTGCAAGCAGACGGTAGGTGCTGGGGCTGACGCTGACGGGGCGCCGCCAAGCGTAGAGGTTAACCCGGTTCAAGTCACTCTCAGGGTTGAGAGGGCAGGTCTGTAGATGTATGTCCTGAATGGCGGCATGAGCGGCCTGGAGTCCGTTGGTTGCCAGATCGCCTGGGGCAAAAAGCGTGACTTCAATCCATGTTCCGAATGCGTGCTGCATTCGAGACATGAGCCTGTGGTTTGTCGTTTCAGGCGGGCTGACCGTGTGCTTGGACATGATGAAGTGCCTGTTTGTTTTTAATCGAGAATTATTCTCAATTCTACTTTTGTCGGATGGGCTGTCAATGCGTCCCGGGGGAGTCACGATCTCGCCTGCTGGCGAATAAATTGGTTTTGCGGTGCGTGCTTGGTGCACCTGAGCAGCGGATTTTTATCTGCTTTGCCGTGGCTGTTCAAAAGCCTGTGCGAGCAGAGATGGTTACCGTTTTGTTAATTATCATTTTGAAAAATATAAGTTTTTATTTTTGAGTTTTGAGTTGGTTGACGTTGATTCGACGCTATCGGCATCTCGGGCGGCGATAGTGACGGGTTACAGATCGCCCTCCGGCGATTTGTTCGCCTGTGTTGAACTCATGAACCTCGTTTTTTGGTCATGTGAAATTACTTTATTACCTTGTAGGTGCTACAGCTATTGATAATCATTCTTAATCGCTATAGCATGAAGCCATCTTGAACTTTGTTGTTGGGTTGTGTGCGAGATGATGAGTATTCGTGTGAGGGGAGTTTCTTTGGCTGGCGCCTTGCTTGCAGCGCCTTTGGCAGGGGCGCCTGTGCTGGCAGCGGAAGGTGCGCAGGACACGGCTGAATTGATGCGTCAGATTCAGGAAATGAAGCAGACCATCGAGAAGCAGCAACAGCAGATTGACGCCTTGGTGAGTCATGTGGAGGCCGTGCAGAAGCCTGTTGCGACCGGAGGTGCTGCTCCCGCGCAAACGTCCGGAAAAACGGCCCAGGTTGATGCGACGGGCGGGGTGTCGGTTGCGTCTGTCAGCTCGGGAGCCTCCGCAACATCCGATGATGAGTTCGGCAAGGTCAAGTGGGCGGGTTATGGCGTCGTCAACTATGCCAAGCAGGATTTTTATGCCAACGCTCAGACGGCGACGCCTGAAAAGCGCGCCACGACGGATCTTGAGCGTATTGTGCTTGCGCCGACCTTCTCTTTGGGTAAAGGGTACAAGTTCGTCACCGAAATCGAGTTTGAACACGGCGGAACTGGCTCAACCGTTGAATATGAGT
>CALKWL010000131.1 GCA_938004235.1 uncultured Gammaproteobacteria bacterium | reverse complement strand
CACGAATCAGATCAACGAGCTTAACGAGGAAAACCGGCGGCTGCTGGCGGAGTTGAAAGCGGCGCGGGATGCGTTTTTGACGCAAGCATTGGCCGCAATGACAAAGTAAGGGGCACAGGGCAACATGGCAGGGCAACAATACACAATTAAACCGCTGAAAAGCATCTATAAGGGCTACGAATTTGCGTCAAAGTTAGAAGCGCAATGGGCGACATTCTTTGACCTGATGGGCATTCCCTTCGACTACGAAAGCCAGGGGTGGGAAGTAGCAACCGGCGTATGGTACACACCAGACTTTACGCTGGAACGATGCTACGTTGAGATTAAACACCTCAACTACGATGACGACGACGTAACCGAAAAGATGGGCTTATTGGTTGCTGGTATCCGTGTCCCTGGCGTGATTATCTACGGCGATCCTTATGAGCATATTGCCGTTTTGTATGAGCCTAGCTATATGCTGGAATGTGGATACGTCCGGCACGTGGCCAGCTTTTTGAATTTATACGGGGCAGTGGGCGCGGCTATTAAAGCGCGTCAAGCAAGATTTGACAGGGAGCCAGCACAATGAGAGATTTTCCATTACCAGCAGAATTATCACAGTACACATATTTACCAGATTTACATTATCGGGGCAATGGCGAGTGGTCTAGCGCGTGTCCAGTATGCGGCGGCGCGGGTAAGCGTTCAGATCGCAGCGACCGTTTCCGGCTATTTGCTGCGGACGCAAAGGGCAATGCCCGAACATGGTGCCGCCAATGCGGGCATTTTGAATGGGCAGACGCGAACGAAAACACGCGCCCCGATCCGGTAAAGATTCAGCAAGCCCAAAGCATCCGTGAGGCGTTGCTGAAGGCGGAGAATGACCGCCTACGCCAGCAAATAGCGGAGCTACGGGAAAACGAGTATTGGCGCGGCTACCACGATGCCATGAGGGAAGGCCAACGGGCATTATGGCGCATGGCTGGCATTCCCGATGATATGCAAGATTTTTGGCAGCTAGGCTTTGTTGAGCAGTACAGCCAGTCGATACCATCACCGGCAATGACGATCCCCTACTTTGCGCCAGATTGGAAAGCAACGACGATACAGTACCGGCTAACAAGTCCACCAGAGCCAAACGATAAGTATCGGTTTCAAGCTGGCTTAAAAGCAGCGGCATGGTTAGCAGACCCAACAGAAAAGCCAAACGGCGCGGCGTTGCTCATGGAAGGCATGAAGAAAGCCGCCGTAACGTTTATCAACACTGTGGCCAGTGGCAACGGCCGTTTTTCCGTCGTGGCCGTGCCTAGTAAAACACCTGGAACTGATATGCTGGACATTTTGAAGGATTGCGATCCGGTATACATCTGCCTTGACCCTGATGCTTACAAGCCAACGAAAACGAAAGATGGGAAGCTGTTACCGCCTGCTGTTAACCGACTGATTGACGCTTTGGGCGTTGAGCGGGTGCGGTTAGTTGAACTACCAGCGAAAGCAGATGATTTGTTTGTTGAGTATGGATTCACACCAAGTATGTTTAATGCTTACATCCAACACGCAACGAAGGCGAACTAAAGTGAACTTTACGCAGATTAATTACTTGATGGATTCAGTTATGCCGAAAGTTAAACCGACAACTTTCAAAGTCATTTCGGCCGTAGCGCGTCAAACTTGGGGATGGAAGGGGCGTGAATCTGTTGAGTTGAGCTACACAGACATTACAAAGCTTACCGGAATAAGTAGTGTGAACACGATTAAATCTGCAATATGTGAAGCGCAACCATATATAAATCAAGTAGTAAAAGACGGCCAGGGCTTTGAATACAGCATGAAACCAATTGAAGAAACTGTATCAAAAAATGATACAGAAGAAAGCGAAAGCCTATCAAAAAATGATACAGATACAGACGGTACTATGTCAATAAATGACACGGTACTATGTCAAAATTTGACAGAAAGCCTATCAAAAAATGATACAGATACCTCTGGCCTTAAAGAAGAGAAAGAAAATAACAACAATAATAATGACGATGACGATTTAACTTTTGCTGATGCGATTAGAGCCTATGAAAACAACATTGCTGTTATCGGGCCAACTATTTCCCAGGACATCAGTGTTGCGGTAGAAGAGGTTGGCGCAAAGTGGGTTATAGATGCGGTCAAAATTGCCGCTAGAAAGAATGTAAAAAATTGGTCTTATATCGCTGCGATACTCAAAAATTGGCAGACGCTAGGGTATCAAGACATCAAGCAACCAGGCAACGGCCGTGTAATGCAATCTGCTCACAATGGCACGGCCAACACTGACGGGAGTTTTTACTAATGTCTGAAATTCGCAAAGTAATTAACACGCCACCGGAAACGGGCAACAAAACAATCACTCATTTGCAGAATATCCAAGGTAACAAGCATCGGTCTATGCCGTTGCCAATTCCAGGGATCGGGAACGATGGTCACTCCGCCTATTTTGCTGATTTAATGCCGGGTAATACGTGTGCGATCTTGGCTCAAACTCACAACGGTAAAACGTTTTTCATGGAAATGTGGGAAAAGGCACTGGCTAATCATTTAGTAACCCAGGGGCGTGACGATGAAATCATTATCCGCGTAGATGTTGAAAATGCCATTGAGGAATTAGGCATGATGGAAGTTTCACGGCTGACCGATCATAGCATTGCAGATTTGTCTCGCGGGAATGTTAGGGATTGGGGAAGCGTAATCCATGCGGCCGGACAAATTGGGCAAACGCCCATTTACCGCATTGCTGACCCGTTAGGCGATGATGAGGCACCAGAGCTTTACCTGAGCAACATTTACCGAGCCATCAAGTACATCAAGGATGGAAGTCTGACTGGTTCTCAATTGCGGGTAGCGTGTATTTTTATTGATTATTTGCAGGCGTTGCCTTACGACCCGGAGGTTAAGCAACACAAAAACCTTGACGATCAACGCCGTTTACAAGTGCGGCGTGATATGTACAGAATTAAAAAGATGGCAAAACATTTTGCTTGTCCAGTCGTGTTTGGTGTTCAAGCAAAGCAGCAACTAAACAATCCAATTGGCCCAAACATGCTAATTCCAGGCGTTTACGATGGAGAGGAATCTTCTAGCATTGCACAGCGCACAGACCGCTCAATTAGCTTGTGGATGCCAAAGCAGACGCACCAGATAGGCCAGCGGCTTGCGTATGCCGGTAAGGAATACGAAGTAACGGAAAACATGATGTGGGTCAAGGTGCTTAAGCAACGGGGCGGTTTACCATCCGGCAGAATGTGGCCATGTGAACTTGACTTCAAAAGCAACAGCATAAAACCAATTGAGCTTTAGCGACGATTTGCCCTTTTAGGGCAGGAGGCAAGCGAATGAAATGCGAACACACAAAAGACGGGCATGGGTTTTACGCGAAATTTGTGCAGTCTTACAAACAATACTACACGCCAGACGGCAATCCATCGATTACCGATGATGGCGTAGAATCTGGTTTTGGGCGTGGCGGGACTGTAGCCTATTGCGAAAACTGCAACGCCAGGTTAGGTCGGTTGCGGTATGACATAAATCGCCATAAGTTTTGGATTGATACGGA
Source organism: uncultured Gammaproteobacteria bacterium (assembly GCA_938004235.1). Lineage (GTDB taxonomy): Bacteria > Pseudomonadota > Gammaproteobacteria > Halothiobacillales > Halothiobacillaceae > Thiofaba. The sequence continues at coordinate 369 of CALKWL010000131.1, read as the reverse complement.
AAATTAGGAGGCAAGCGAATGACAACAATAAATGGATGGCTAACAAGCGAACAAGCTGCAAAGCGTATCGGAATTAGCACAAAAAACATGCTCAACTTCTTGGGGTGCGAACGTGTGACCCGTCAAAAGGTCGGAGCGCGGTATTTGTACAACGAGGCTGATGTTACGGCCGTTATCAAGTGGCGGGCCAGCAACGAGGCCAAGCGTATCCGCCAGGAAAAGAAAGCGAAGGGCGGCAAGGCAACGGCGAAGAAAGCAAAACCAAAGGCGCAAATCACGCTCACGGAACGCTCCGCAACAGATGCAGAGTTAGCCGCAAACCGCGAAAAAATCGCCACACAGCAGGCTGACAAGGTAAAGCCTGTGGTG
>CALKWL010000130.1 GCA_938004235.1 uncultured Gammaproteobacteria bacterium | reverse complement strand
ATGAGCACCCTGAGTGCTTTGTCAAAAAACCGCGCAATCTTCCGGTACGCGACAAGTACGCACTCAACTCACCATCAATTCATCGTGTGGCGGGTGAAGGCAAAACTAGTGGCTACGGGTGGCGATGGCATATTGCGGGATTTGGTTTGTTATTCCTGGTCGCCGGTGCTCATTGGTGCTGGAGTATTTGGAGAAAGCGCCGAGCACTCAAGGGGGAAAAGTACGGATGATGCCCTCGCTAACACAACGCTCCTCGGCTCGTGTTGCAAGTGGAGCGCCACTAAGCTGCGAGGCCAGCTTGCCCCCCAGAAATAGCGTCACGCTTCGCCTATCCATCGCCCTAGCGTGTGTTCTGCTCGTCGGCTGTGACTCATTCTGGAATGCTGTCAATCGCTCGGGGCTGGAGGACGATGTGCGAGCGCTTCTCAAGACGGCTGCCGTCGTTCCGTCGCACCTTAAGTCAACGGGACAAGCATGTGTCCTGGTCTCCTACGCCTACGGGTAAGCCTCACCGATACCCTTCGCGAAGCGCCCCGTCCGGAAAATATGCGTCCATCACCTGCGAAGTCTGTCTTTTAGGTTAGCATCTGCCAAAACGCGGCGAATGCAGCCTGTCAAAGCGGAGAATCGTGCATGAAAACCGAATGGAAAAATTTTTTGCGCAAGCAGGGTGCGGAGTGGATTGATCCCGATGCGCCGCTGGCGCACTTTGGCAATCCGGCACAGGAGTTGAGCCTTTCGCTTACCGGCGAGGTGCTAGTTGATCTGGGGCATCGCGGGCTGATTGCGGTCAGTGGCGAGGAGGCGGAAAGCTTTCTGCAAAGCCTGCTCTCCAACGATGTGCGTCAGGTGAGTGACACGCATAGCCAGCTCACCAGCCTGAACACGGCCAAGGGGCGGATGCTGGCGCTGATGCGTCTGTTCAGGCATGAGGGCGTGTTTTATCTGAGCCTGCCGCGCGGCATGGTGGAGCCGACGCTCAAGCGGCTGCGTATGTATGTTTTGCGCAGCAAGGTGGCACTGGAGGCGGCGAATGATGCTTTTGTGCAGTTCGGCTTGAGCGGAATGCACGCCGCCGAGCGCTTGCGCCAGGTACTGGGCAACGTGCCGGAAGCGCCCGATGCGGTGCAGCACGGGGCGGGGATTAGCGTGATCCGTCTGCCTTGTGGCCGCAGCGGTCAGCAGCGCTTTGAAATCTATGGCGAGCTGGAACCCATGCAAAAGCTGTGGCAAGCGCTGGATGTCCATGCCACGCCCGTCAGTTCGACCAGCTGGGAGTTACTCGACACGCTGGCGGCCTTGCCGGAAGTCTATCCGGCCACGCTGGAAGCCTTTGTGCCGCAAATGGCCAATCTGGAGCGCATCGGCGCGGTGAGTTTCAAGAAGGGCTGCTATCCCGGTCAGGAGATCGTGGCGCGCATGCACTATCTGGGCAAGCCTGCGCGACGCATGGCCTTGCTGCGCGCTAGCGAGGCTGAATCCGCCGTGCCGGGGCAGGCGGTGGTAACCACGGCGGGCGAGGCGGCTGGCGAAGTGGTGCGTGCTGCGCCGCATCCGGATGGCGGGATCGTGCTGCTGGCCGTGTTACGATTAAGTGCGCTTATACCTGACCAGGACGAGCCGACGCTTCACCTCGGTTCCGCCGAGGGCGCACAACTCGCTCGTCTCCCCTTGCCCTATGCCCTATGCCCTTGAGGATGCTGCTGCATGAAAACCTTTCACGACCCACTCGTCATTGCCGGAAAAAGTTATCAATCCCGTCTGCTCACCGGCACGGGCAAGTACAAGGATATGGACGAGACGCGTGCGGCGACCGAGGCCGCCGGGGCAGAGATCATTACCGTCGCCGTGCGCCGCGTGAACCTGGGACAGAATCCGAACGAGCCGAGCCTGCTTGATGCATTGCCGCCGGATCGTTACACCCTGTTGCCGAATACGGCGGGCTGCTACACCAGCGAAGACGCCGTGCGCACCTGCCGTCTGGCGCGCGAGCTGCTGGATGGTCATGATCTGGTCAAGCTGGAAGTGCTGGGCGATCCCAAAACACTGTATCCAGATGTGATCGCCACACTGGAAGCCGCCGAAATTCTGGTCAAGGACGGCTTCAAGGTCATGGTGTACACCTCGGATGACCCGATTATCGCCAAGCGTCTGGAAGAGCTCGGCTGCGTGGCGGTGATGCCGCTGGCTGCGCCGATTGGCTCCGGCCTAGGCGTGCAGAACAAATACAACATCCTCACCATCGTCGAAAACGCCAAGGTGCCGATCATCGTCGATGCGGGCGTGGGCACGGCTTCCGATGCGGCGATTGCCATGGAGCTGGGCTGCGACGGCGTGCTGATGAACACCGCGATTGCCGAAGCCCGCGACCCGGTCATGATGGCGGGCGCGATGAAGCGCGCGATTGAGGCCGGGCGCATGGCCTTCAAGGCTGGACGGATGCCGCGTCGTCGCTTTGCTTCGGCATCGTCACCAACTGACGGGCTGTTTTTCTGATGTCTGAAGAGGAATCCAAAGTCCCCTACTTGCGCACCATCAAAAGCTTCGTACTGCGCGAAGGCCGCCTGACCGCCGGGCAGCAGCGGGCGCTGGACGAGCTTTTCCCGCGTTTCGGCATTGCACAGGGTGACGAGCCGCTGAATTTCACCGAGCTGTTCGGCAACGACCATCCAGTTACGCTGGAAATCGGTTTCGGCAATGGCGAATCGCTGGCGGCCATGGCTGAGGCTGCGCCGGAATTGAATTTTATCGGCGTGGAAGTGCATCGTCCCGGCGCAGGGCATCTGTTGCATCTGATCGAGCAAAAAGGTTTGAGCAATGTGCGCGTGGCCAATGCCGATGCGGTCGAGTTACTCAAGCAGCGCATTCCCGAGGCGAGTCTGGCGCGTTTGCTGCTGTTTTTTGCCGACCCGTGGCACAAAAGCCGCCACCACAAGCGGCGCATCGTGCAGACCGGTTTTGCTGATTTGGTCGCCTCACGCCTTGCTCCCGGCGGGCTGTGGCATCTGGCCACCGATTGGGAAAACTATGCCGAGCATATGCGTTCCGTGCTTGAAGTGCATCCAGCCTTCGTCAATGCCATTGCGCCGAATAGCTATACACCCGCACGCCCGAGCTGGCGGCCGGAAACCAAATTCGAGCGGCGCGGGCAACGCTTGGGGCATGGCGTATGGGATATGCTCTACACTCGGCGAGCATGAAACCGCGAGAAGAGGGCGGCTTTTTGTCATTCACATGACAAGCCCCCCCCCCAGTGATTAGAATCAATGCCTAAAATTCTGCGTGTTGCGATTTTCGGTTTTACTTTAATAGGGAGTCACCCATGTCCAAGAAGCATCCAGTCGTTGCCGTGACCGGTTCATCCGGCGCTGGAACCACCACCGTCAAGCGCGCATTCGAGCAAATTTTCCGCCGCGAACACATTAACCCGGCGATTATTGAAGGCGACAGCTTCCACAGCCTGGATCGCATGGCGTTCCGCGAGGCTGTGAAGAAAGCCGAAGCCGCAGGCAACAACAACTTCAGCCATTTCGGCCCGGAAGCCAACCATTTCGACAAACTGGCCGAACTGTTCAAGACCTACGGCAAAAACGGCGGCGGCAAGAAGCGCTACTACCTGCACAGCGACGAAGAAGCCGCTGAGCACAATGCGCGCCTGGGCACCACCCTCAAGGCGGGTGAGTTCACCCCTTGGGAAGACATTGCCGAAGGCAGCGATCTGCTGTTCTACGAAGGCCTGCACGGTTTGGTGCAAACCGACAGCGTGGATGTATCCAAGCACGTTGACCTGGGCGTGGGCGTGGTGCCTGTCGTCAACCTGGAGTGGATCCAGAAAATCCACCGCGACAACAAGGAGCGCGGCTATTCCGCCGAGGCAATTGTCGACACCATCCTGCGTCGTATGCCGGACTACATCAACTACGTCACTCCGCAGTTCTCGTTGACCGATGTGAACTTCCAACGCGTGGCGACGGTGGACACCTCCAACCCGTTCATTGCCCGCGACATCCCGACTCCGGACGAAAGCTTCGTTATCATTCGCTTCAAGGAACCGAAAGTTGCCGACTTCCCCTACCTGTTGAGCATGATCCCTGGTTCGTTCATGTCCCGCCCGAACAACATGGTGGTTCCCGGCGGCAAGATGGGCTTCGCGATGGAGCTGATCCTGGCGCCGATGATCCACAAGCTGATCGAAGGCCGTAGCGGCAAGTAATTAACAAGAGGCTGAATCCGGTACGCGCCCGGATTCGGTGGCGACAAATCAATCACTTGCGTGATTGATTTGCGTTCGGGACTTCCATGTCCCGCCATAACAGTCTGCTGAAATACTTATTTCAGCAGACTGTTATCCGCAAGCGGTTGAATCCAATCACAATCCCCGGCAAGTCCGGGTTTTTTTTATTGGGCGCAGCGAAAGCTTGTCGAATGCGAAAGGGTGGGGGTAAGAAGCTAGCTTTTGAGACTAAACCGCGTGCACATCTGCCTCCATCTGCGCGCCCTGCGCCAGCACAAAATCGCGGAACGACTGTGCGACGGGCGACAGGCGTTTGCCCTGGCGGTGCACCAGATACCAGTCGCGCATGATGGGAAAACCCTGCACATCCAGCGCCACCATGCGTCCGTCGCGTAATTCATGCTCCACGGTATGCAGTGACACCACGCCCAAACCAAGACCGACTTCCACCGCCTGTTTGATGGCTTCGTTATTGTTCATTTCCATGGCGGGCGTCAGTCCCAGTCCGTGCTTGCGGAAAATGGACTCCATGGCGCTGCGCGTGCCCGAACCCGGCTCACGCCCCAGCAGGGGCTCGCCATCAAGACGGGCAAACGGAATCGCGCGCTCGCCCGCCAGCGGATGACTGGCGGCGGCCACCAACACCAGCGGGTTGCGCATGAAGGCCTGCGCACTCAGATCCCGCCCCTCCGGCGGCTGCCCCATGATCGCCAGATCGGTGTCGTTATGCGCCAGCTGATACAGCAGGGTTTCACGATTAACCACGTTCAGGGTGAGCTGTACATCTGGCTGGAGTTGGCGGTAGTGCGCCATCAGGCGTGTGGCGAACATGCTGGCTGTGCTGACGACGCCGACCACCAATCGCCCGGATTTCAGACCCTGCAAATTGGCCAGCGTTCCCTCAAGATCCAGTAAATGCTGCGCAATCGCCTGACTGGCTCCCTGCACTTCACGCCCGGCATCGGTGAGAAAGATGCGTTTGCCGATCTGCTCGAACAGGGGCATGCCCACGGCTTCTTCCAGCTGTTTGATCTGCATCGAAACCGCAGGCTGCGACAGATGCAGTTCGCCCGAGGCGCGCGAAAAGCTCAGATGACGCGCCACGGCATCGAACAACTGAAGCTGGCGCAGGGTGAGATGAAGCATAAGCAGTCCTGATAGTCTTTATCAGAAGATACGAATGTCTCTTATACATTGGGATGGGTATAGTGCGCAAACCCTGACGAGCAACCCCAAGGCTCACAGGGCTTTATTGATTCGGCAAGGTGAAGTTTGAACGTGTGACCAAGATTGGGGTGGTGTCACGGCTTGAAAGCGCGAGGGAAGGCCGAATCAATAATCAATCAAATGAATAGGTTATTGATACGGCGCGACGAGACCGACGGACCGCGACGGTGCTTCCAACACACCTCGGATTCAAAAATTCTTCGTGCCGTATCAATAACAACCGAAAAATCCGTCATTTACCAGGAGAGCGTCATGGACCAGTCCAATCGTTATGCCGATCTGAGTCTGAAAGAAGAAGACCTGATCGCCGGCGGCAAACATATTCTCGTCGCCTACACCATGAAGCCCAAGGCCGGTTACGGCTATCTTGAGGCTGCCGCCCACTTCGCTGCCGAGTCCTCCACCGGCACCAACGTTGAAGTGTCCACCACCGACGACTTCACCAAGGGCGTCGACGCGTTGGTGTACTACATCGACGAAGCCACCGAAGATATGCGCATCGCGTATCCGATTGAGCTGTTCGACCGCAACGTCACCGACGGTCGTTTCATGCTGGTCTCCTTCCTGACGCTGGCGATTGGCAACAACCAGGGCATGGGCGACATCGAGCACGCCAAGATGATCGACTTTTACGTGCCCGAGCGCTGCATCCAGATGTTCGACGGCCCGGCCACCGACATTTCCAACCTAGATCGGAAGAGCACACGTCTGAACTCCAGTCACGTCAGTCAATC
>CALKWL010000129.1 GCA_938004235.1 uncultured Gammaproteobacteria bacterium | reverse complement strand
CAGGAGCTATGCACCGGCGGGTGAAACACCTGTGGTTTTTACGGTGGGCAGCACACGCCAGAAGCTGTCCATGATTGCCACGGTCACCAACCGTGGCAAAGCGCGCTGGATGATCATTGACCAAGCCTTCAACAGCGACAAACTGATCGAATTTATGGAGGCGCTGATCAAGGACACAGGCAAAAAGATCTTTCTGATTTTGGACAACCTGCGGGTGCACCACAGCAAGCCCGTCAAGGCGTGGCTGGCCGAGCGCACCGAACAGATCGAAGTGTTCTACCTGCCAAGCTATAGCCCCGAGCTCAATCCAGAGGAGCGCCTGAATGCAGACCTCAAGCAGGCCATGGGCAGGCGTGTGCCGGTCAGAACCAAAGCCAAGCTGCGCGAAGCGCGCCAACGAGCACATGGCATGGTTGGAAAAATCACCCGAGCGTGTGATGAGCTACTTTCAAGATCCTAAGGTTAAATATGCCGCAGGTTAAGACTTCATCAGGCCGGAGCAATAGGGAATCGACGTGATATTATGTGCATCACGTACAACGTATTTTTTGGTGGAAGCAGATGCACAAAAGAATGACGATCACGCTCGACGAGGCCGTTTATGAAGGGCTTTACCGGACGGTTGGTAAGCGCCGCATGAGCCAGTTCATTGAGGATTTACTACGCCCGCATGTAGTGGATACGGCACTCGATGACGGCTACCGAGCCATGGCCAGCGACGAGGCTCGCGAAGCTGAAGCGTTGGAATGGTGCAATGCCATTGCCGGAGATATGGCTGATGCAACGCGGTGAAGTCTGGTGGGTGGAGTTTGAACCGGCGGTCGGCAGCGAAATCCGTAAGACGCGCCCGGCGGTGATCGTGAGCAACGATGCGGCCAACCGAAATCTGTCGCGGGTTGTGGTAGTACCTGTGACCAGCAACACCGGGCGGCAATATCCCGGCGAAGCCGTCGTGACGGTCGGTGAACAGAGCAGCAAGGCGATGGCCGACCAAATCATGGCCGCTGATAAGTCGCGGCTCAAGAGTCAGCTTGGCACGCTATCCAAAATGGATATGTTGGCCGTTGAGGATGCGATCAAAGTTCATCTAGCGTTACCACGGTAGCGTCATGTTGAACAGCTCGGCAATGGGTGCGTTTACTAATCATTCCTCTACGTTGATCGAATTGCGTGGTTTTGGGTTGAGGGTGGTAGGCGGTCTTGCAAGCGGCTTATTTGAGACTACAATTATCTGAAATATATGATCTCAGCAGGTATATCATGCAAATCTCTATCCGTGAACTAAAGGTAAACCCCTCCCATTACATCCGACAAGCACAGGCGGGGCATACCGTGTGGCTGACATCGCATAAACAGGTCGTGGCACGTCTCGTATCGGTCACGGCTCCGGCCTCTCAATCCTTGCTGGGCAATATCCCCAATGTGCATTGGCTCGGTAAAAAACCCAATTTTAATCGACAACGCCTCACTTTACGCGGCAAGTCCCTTGCCGATACTGTGTTGGAAATGCGCTAATGCTGCTCTACCTAGACACTTCAGCCCTCGTGAAGTTGTATGTGCAGGAAGCCTATTCTGATGTGGTTAACGAACTCCAACAGCGCGCGGACGTTATCGCCTCACACCAGATTGCCTTTGTTGAATTTCATGCGGCAATAGCACGCCGTCAACGTGAAAATGATTTGGACGCGCCCACCTTTGAGAGGGTGTAAGAATTTTTGTGTAAACGGTCATTTGGCAGGAAACTGCCGCCCTTCACGAGAGCACCTCAATGACCGTAAGCAACGCACTGATCGACAGCCTGCTGGCTGACTACAAGACACCCGAAGACCTCATCGGTGAGCACGGGTTGCTCAAGCAACTCACCAAGAAACTGGTGGAGCGCGCGCTCGAAGCCGAGATGGCCGAACACCTGGGCCACGGCAAGCACGAGCCGGTTGCCAACCCCGCCGGCAACACCCGCAACGGCAGAAGCAAGAAGACCCTCAAGGGCGAATTCGGTGAATTGCCGATCGAGATCCCTCGCGACCGCCACGGCAGCTTCGAGCCGCAACTCATCCCCAAGCACCAGACCCGCTGGACAGGCTTCGACGACAAGATCCTGTCGCTCTACGCCCGTGGCATGACCGTGCGGGAAATCCAGGGGCATCTGGAGGACATGTACGGGACTGAAGTATCGCCCACGCTTATTTCCTCCGTGACCGATGCCGTGCTCGACGAAGTCAAGACCTGGCAATCGCGCCCGCTGGATGCCTTGTACCCCATCGTCTATCTCGACTGCATCCACGTCAAGGTACGCGACAGCGGTGCCGTCCGGGTCAAGGCCGTGTATCTGGCGCTGGGCATCAACCTGGCGGGCGAGAAGGAACTGCTGGGACTCTGGATCGCCCAGACCGAGGGTGCCAAATTCTGGCTCCAGGTCGTGACCGAACTGAAGAATCGCGGCGTAGCGGACATCTTCATCGCCTGCGTGGATGGCCTGAAGGGCTTTCCCGAAGCCATCGAGGCCGTGTACCCCAAGACTGCCGTCCAGCTTTGCATCGTGCATCTGGTGCGCTACAGCCTGAACTACGTGAGCTGGAAACTGCGCAAGGACGTCGCAGCTGATCTGCGTGCCATCTACACGGCGGCGACGGTGGAAGAAGCCGGACGTCAACTTGATGCCTTCGAGGAAAAGTGGGGCGAAGCCTATCCTTCCATTGGCCAGTCCTGGCGGCGCAACTGGCCGAGGGTCATTCCGTTCTTCGACTATCCGCCAGAAATCCGCAAGGTGATTTACACCACCAACGCGATTGAGTCGGTGAACATGGGCTTGAGGAAGGTCACCAAGAACCGGGGCGCGTTCCCGAGCGACGAAGCGCTGCTCAAACTGTTCTACCTGGCGCTGAAAAATATCAGCGCCAAATGGACAATGCCGATCCGGGATTGGAAGGCCGCCCTGAATCGGTTTACCATCCAGTTCGAGGACAGGATGCCTCAGCATTGAACCCAACCCCGTTTACACAAAATTCGGGATACCCTCACCTTTGAAGCATTAAAACAGGCATTCGTAGAAGATTGGGTCGATTTTTTGCAGGTCGAAACTGACTTGAGCCTACTGCAAAGCGCCGCAGAATTAGATCGGAAGAGCACACGTCTGAACTCCAGTCACGTCAGTCAATCT
>CALKWL010000128.1 GCA_938004235.1 uncultured Gammaproteobacteria bacterium | reverse complement strand
GGTCATGGAATCGTTGAGCGACCTGGAAACGCTGGACGGGGATTTTTACGAATGAGTAAGCAGTTTTACACAACAAAAGATGTTATTGCGGAAACGGGCATTTCGCCCAGCACATTGGGAAAATGGTTTGCGGAGGGTCGTTATCCGGCCGTGCAGAAGGTGCGCAATATCTGGGTGATTCCAGCCAGTGTGTACCCGGACATTGTGGCCTATGCCAAAGAGCGTGCGGGAAACAAATGCGCTCTGCACATCAACAAAGGATTCACGGCTGGGTCATACCCGTTTGAGCGTGGTCGTGCTGCACGAAAAGAACGACTGCGCCGCAATTTGCGCGAGGCGCGGGAACGGTTAGCCAGGCGGCGCAACGGGGTAGGTGGGTAATGTGGTGGGCTGTTGCTGCATTCTCTTTCATTTCGTTCGTTGTTGCTATTTCCATCTGCGTCCATTCGTCGCACATCAGCCGAATGGAAGAGCGGGAGTGGAGTGAGTTTCGGGGCAATCAATGAGCAAAGTATTGACAGTGGATGAATGGGTGCGACGGCTCAACAAACTGGCTGCAGAGATGCACTCAGTTGAGAACGGCACACATCCATCCGCGTGGTCTGAAATGAATGCTGACTTAATGGCCGAATGGCTAGAGGTAGCAAAACGGCCGATACATGATCCCGCAATTCAGATGGAGTTAGGATTATGAACAAACAGGCATCCTTCCGTTCCGATATACCTAGCTCGTTTCATTGCCGCGCTCCATTTGGAAGTGAGCATCAATGCAAAAGCAATAAATTCGGTGCAATTCATATTAGTACGCCGGGCGGCGAACTTGGTGTTAAGCCCGGAGAATATGATGTTTTGGAGTGGGTGGAGAATCCATATTACTCGCAAGCTGAAGGAGATGACGATGAAACAGGTTTTTAGAACGAGTGATGGGCAAGAATTTACAAATGAAGAGGCGGCAAATCGCCATGAGGCGATTATTGCAGCAAGAGGGGTGTACAAGACGGCACAGAGAGAACTTCACGCGCTACTTGTGAACGAGTTAGTCACTGCCGATGGGCAACCGTTTGGTTTTGGTTCGCTTCGGGATTACTTTTTTATTGTTCAGCCTGAGTGGGGTGGGCCTTATATCAAAAAGGTGACGTTTTCATATTGGAACTTTGCCGTTGACGAGCGCGGGCCGACGATTATTGATACGCATTGGCGCGATGGAAAAATGCAGCATTTCAGGATTGATGAGTTATATGCTGAATTCGACAAGGCGAAGCAGGCGTTGTTGGCTGATTTTGACGAGTATGCCGCTCTTGCCCGGAAGAGGATTGAGGATATGGGACGGCCGTATTGACGGCAAAGGAGACAGTGATGGAAACTGAATTACGCATCCAGTGGGGTCAAAGGGCTGCCCAGGTTGGCGAAGAACTAGATGTTCTGATTGCTGAGATGATGGGTGTTGAAAAACGCCCGTTTAGCACCGATATGGTTGCTGCTTTGAGTATCGTTGAATGGTTATGGAAACAACACTGGTTAGTGACGCTCAAGTGGATGCCTGAGGGGTATTACTTTCGGGCTGGCAACGATGGCCCAGAGATGCGCCATTGGCGTACCCACTGCGATTTACATTATATGCCCATTGACACAGAAGAAAACGCGCGGCGCTCAATTGTATTGAGTCCATGGGGGTATGGCGCAACAATGGCTGAGGCCGTTTGTCGTGCTGCGTTAACTGCTGTTTACGAATGGTTCCAGTTCAATGAAGGGGGATATTGACATGGGTATTTTGTATGAATTAGTAGACGCAATGGAAAATGACCGTCAATCATTAACATTGCATGTTGACGTAGCTATCGGGGAACCAGATAAAACAGCTATGGAATTGATTAAGTGGATTCAAAGCAACATATCTGGTGAAGATCGGAAGAGCACACGTCTGAACTCCAGTCACGTCAGTCAATC
>CALKWL010000127.1 GCA_938004235.1 uncultured Gammaproteobacteria bacterium | reverse complement strand
CCACCGCGTCGTGGCGTGGTGCTGGTTGCGCGCGCCTGTTTTGCATAGGGATACACATACGACAACACGCGGCATGCGATGACTGAGACATGGAATGTTGTTCGACGGGCCACAAACCGAAAACATACCATTGTTAAAAAAAGAGGGGGGTGGGGGGGGTGGGGGGGGGGGGGGGGGGGGGGGGGGTAACATTTTTATGCCCTTGAAGTCAAGGGTATATCAACAAAAAACGAGAGGTGTTTATGCGCGCCGATATGCTGACCTCCATCCTCGCCGAACTCAATGGCACCTCTGCGGACATTGAAGCTTCGGCGATTGTTTCCACCGATGGCCTAATGATGGCCGCCTTGCTGCCTTCCAGCATGGACGAAGACCGCGTGGGCGCCATGAGTGCCGCCCTGCTCTCCCTGGGCGACCGCACCGCCAAGGAGCTGGCGCGCGGCGGCCTGGAGCAGGTGCTCATCAAGGGCGACAAGGGCTACATCCTGATGACCCACGCTGGGGAAGATGCCGTACTGACCGTACTGGCCAAGCCCCAGGCCAAACTCGGTCTAATCTTCCTCGACGTGAAGCGTGCCGCCGAATCCGTCGCCAAGGTCATCTGAGGGCTACGCCATGCAACAGTATTCAAATGACAAAAACCTCACCACCTTCTGCCACATCGGCGGCATGTGTAGAGAAGGGCAGGCCGCGCTTGCTGCACTTGCCCCCCAACTTGCCCCTCATCTACCGAGCGTCGCCGACGAGTTCTATCGTCTTTTGCAAGAAGACCCGCAAACTGCACCGTATCTTGAGGGGCGCATTGACGCACTTAAAGGCACGCATGTTGCCTGGATGCGCGACGTCATCAGCGGCGTGTATGACGATGCGTTTATCAGCCGTCAGGAAAAAATCGGCGAGATCCACGTCAAAGTGCGCGTGCCACCGCATTTTGTTGCCGCCAGCATGAGTCATTTGCGCTCCGCCCTGCCGATGCTGATTCATAACGTTGAACCCGATGCCGCTCGCGCAGGGCAGGCCATTAAAAGCCTGATGCAGGTGCTGGATTTGTGCCATTACCTGATCGACCGCAAATACAGCGAAACCCTGATGGACAACCTGGGCATTAGCCCCGCGCTACTCAACCGCTTGCAGACCCTGCGTTAACCGCAGCAATCCATGGCAAAAAGCCGCAACCGGCTTCATCGGTTGCGGCTTTTTTCATGAGCCCGCGTAGGGTGCAGCGCGCGTAGCCCGCGAAGGGCGCAATAGCGCAGCGTAATGCGCCGAATGGCATTACGGCGGTATCGTCATCCGGCAGGTTACGCGGCGCTAACCTGCCCTACACTCGCTAAACCGTCCATTTAAGCCGCCCGCTGTTTCAACCATTCTTTCAGCGCATCATTCATGCGCGCCTGCCAGCCCGCCCCCGTGGCGCGGAAGGCTTCCACCACCTCGGCATCGTAGCGTACGGTCAGTTGCACCTTGCGCGATTCAGCACGCGGCCTGCCGCGTTTCACAAGACGCTCGCCCACAAATTCATCGGCCTGCTCGAAAAAGGCATCGGTCAGTTCAGGCGCATCATCCGGGTCAACCCAAGTGCTTGGCGTAGCGTGCATATTCGCGTTCATTGGCTTTCCTCATGCTGATAATGCGGCGCACTTCGCCGCGTTGTGTCCAAACGATCACCACCATGCGCCCTTCCAGCGTGCCGACCGTGATCAGGCGCACCTCGCTGTAATCTTCACGGGCATCTTCGGCGGTAAAGTGCCGCCCGGCGAACACTTCACCCGCACGGGCAAAATCCAAGTCTCGTTCAGCCAGCGTCTTGTCACCTTTCACGGGGTCGAATTCGATGTTCATTTGAATTATCGTAGCTACATAATAAACAGCGTCAAGTCTTTCTTTGACTCGAACTGTCAATCGGAGTCAGACCACGATTCTCCTACCCACGCAGCCCGCGTAGGGCGCAATAGCGAAGCGTATTGCGCCGAATGGCCGAATGAGAATCGGGGTCATACCACGCCCCCTCCCCAATCAGTGCTGAATGGCCTCGGCGTGCAACTTCAACCCAAGCGCGCCTATGACTTTAAGAATGGTGTCGAAGCTGGGGCTGCGCTCACCGGAAAGCGCCTTGTACAGACTTTCACGAGACAAGCCCGCATCGCGCGCGACCTGCGACATGCCCTTGGCGCGCGCAATATCACCGAGCGCTTTGGCAATGAATGCCGCATCCCCGTTGGCTTCTTCAAGGCTGGCTTCAAAATAGGCGGCCATTTCCTCAGGCGTTCTGAGGTGTTCGGCAACGTCATAACGAGTGGTCACGGTTTTGTCCATGCTGCTTACTCCAAAAGATGATGTGCAAGGCGCAAAGCAGCCTTGATGTCTTTGGCTTGGGTCGCTTTGTCACCACCGGCCAGCAGAATAATCAGTTCCTGCCCCTGCTGCTTGAAATACACCCGGTAACCCGGGCCGTAGTTGATGCGCAACTCGGAAACACCTTCACCGACGGGTTCAACATCTCCGGGGTTTCCCGCCGCGAGGCGTTCGATCCTTATTTGAACACGTGCTCTTGCCTTGATGTCGCGCAGTTCATCAAGCCACTGCGCAAAAACAGCCGTTTTGCGAATTTCAATCATGGGATAAACGTATCCCTTTGGCTACATACTGTCAAGACACTCTTTGTCGCCCCCACTCACGCCGCCCCCAGCACACGCCTGTCGGATTTACGACATCCACACACACCCGCAATAGGCAATGCTAAAAATTCAATTCCCATCCTATTGTTTTATATGTTCTTTTTATTTAAGTAAAAACGGCATGGCTTTTGCTTTGTGTATTAGGTTCCGGCACATGACCTGCGCGTCGGCTGGGGCAGATGTTTGTGTCAACCACTATGAGAGGAAACCATGTCGATCAAACAAATTGCCGCATTCTCGGCCAAGGCACGCAGCGATGCCGCGCTGGCCGAACAGCTCAAGGCTTGCGAAAAAATGAAGGAGTTGCTGGCTCTGGCCAAGGCGAATGGCTTTGAATTCATCGAAGACACCCTGTATCCGCCGAATGAGCCGCAGTTCACTGAAGATCAGCTTTCAACACGTATGGCCAAGGCGCTTTTACGCCAGTAAGACGCCAATATGCCCCATGAGCCAATGGGAGAGCGGCGCGACGCATCAAGCCGGTGCCGCGCATGAATCTACACGGCGAAACGCGATCAATCGACATAAACGCGCCAAACAGCTAAGCCGTAGAACATGGCAACGCAAACAGGATGCTTAGAACCTGATCAAAATATCACTGAACGGCGCATCGCGGACCAAAACGCCGCCCCAAATGCTCATATAGTGCGTCTAAGC
>CALKWL010000126.1 GCA_938004235.1 uncultured Gammaproteobacteria bacterium | reverse complement strand
CGCCGCTCAGGGGGTCCACTGCTGTTGCGGAGGCCGTCAGTTGGCCGTCTTGGTAGGCGCCAACCACCAGGCAGGCCGAGGGCAGGTTCGCCAGCGTTTCAGTCAAGGCGCCCTGGGTTGGTTGAATGCTGTAGTCCATGCTGAAGTCCTCCGCAAATAAAGCCCAATCCTATCAGCCCATGCGTCCGATGGGCAGCTGTGTTGAACAGGCTGATTTGAGGGGTATGGGTGTTTTCATGTATCCTCCAAGCCCTTTCCAGGGCGCTTACCTGATGGCTGTATTTAAGGCCGTTGGAGCCAAGACGGTGGCAGGATTCATGACTCGATATATTTTTGTGACTGGCGGCGTGGTGTCGTCCCTGGGCAAGGGCATTGCCGCGGCGTCTTTGGGCGCTTTGCTGGAGGCGCGCGGCCTGCGCGTCACGTTGATGAAGCTCGATCCGTACATCAACGTCGATCCGGGTACCATGAGCCCGTTTCAGCACGGCGAAGTGTATGTGACCGAAGACGGAGCGGAAACCGACCTTGATCTGGGGCATTACGAGCGTTTTGTGCGCACCACCTGCACCCGCGCCAACAGCTTCACCACCGGGCGCGTGTATGAAGAAGTGATTCGCAAGGAACGTCGTGGCGATTATCTGGGCGGCACGGTGCAGGTCATTCCGCACATTACCGATGAAATCAAACGCCGCGTGCATGAAGGTGCAGATGGTTTTGATGTGGCGATGATCGAGATTGGCGGCACGGTGGGCGACATCGAATCCCTACCGTTTTTGGAAGCCATTCGTCAGATGGGAGTGGAGCTGGGGCGTGAGCGCGCCTTGTTCATGCACCTGACCTTGGTGCCCTATATCAAGGCGGCGGGCGAGTTGAAGACCAAGCCGACCCAGCACTCGGTCAAAGAACTGCGCTCCATCGGTATCCAGCCAGACATTCTGATTTGCCGTAGCGAACGCGAGCTGCCGCGTGACGAGCGCCGCAAAATCGCCCTGTTCACCAATGTGGAACAGGACGCGGTTATCAGTGCGGTGGATTCCGACACGATTTATCGCATTCCGCGCCTGCTGCACGCGCAGGGGCTGGATGAGACCGTGGTGCGCAAATTCCGCCTGGATGTGCCGCCCGCCGACTTGTCCGAGTGGGATCGCGTGGTCGAGGCGCAAACCAACCCGCATCGTGAAGTGCGCATCGCCATGGTGGGCAAGTATGTCGAGCTGGCGGATGCGTATAAATCGCTGAATGAAGCGCTGACCCATGCCGGGATCCATGAGCGTACCGTGGTGCGTGTGGAGTCGATTGATTCTGAACGTCTGGAAAGCGGTGATTTACGTCTGCTGGAGGGCGTGGATGCCATTCTGGTGCCCGGCGGCTTTGGTGAGCGTGGCGTATTGGGCAAAATGCGCGCCATTCGTCATGCGCGTGAGCAGAAGATTCCTTACTTGGGCATTTGTCTGGGGATGCAGTTGGCGGTGATTGAGTATGCGCGCAACAAGGCCGGCCTTGCCGGGGCGTACAGCACGGAATTTGATCGCCAAGCCGAACATCCGGTGATTGGCCTGATTACCGAGTGGCAAACCGCCGAAGGTAGCGTCGAGCAGCGTGGCGAGGATTCCGATCTGGGCGGCACCATGCGTTTGGGCAGTCAGTACTGCCGTCTGACTCCAGGGTCACTGGCGCACAAGGTGTACGGGCAGGATGTGATTGCCGAGCGTCACCGTCATCGTTATGAGTTCAACGATCATTACCGTGCACCGCTTGAAGCGGCGGGCATGACCTTTTCCGGCATGTCGGCGGATAACAGCCTGGTGGAAATGATCGAGCTTGCAGATCACCCCTGGTTCCTGGCCTGTCAGTTCCATCCGGAATTCACCTCCACACCGCGTGACGGGCATCCGTTGTTCAGTGCGTTCGTGCAGGCGGCATTCAAATATCGTGAGAGCAAGGCATGAAGCTGGCTGGCGCTGAAATTGGCATTGAGCGGCCGCTGTTTCTGATTGCTGGCCCCTGCGTCATCGAGAGCGAGAAGCTGATTCTGGATATGGCGGAAACGCTAAAGGAAATGACCGAACGCCTGGGCATTCCTTTTGTGTTCAAGGCTTCGTTTGATAAAGCCAATCGTTCGTCCGCCAGCAGTTTTCGCGGGCCGGGAATTGAAGAAGGACTGCGCATACTGGAGCGAGTGAAAGTCGAATTGGGTTTGCCCGTTTTGACCGATGTGCACGAAGACACGCCGCTGGATGAAGTCGCTGCGGTGGTCGATGTGTTGCAAACCCCTGCTTTTTTGTGCCGCCAGACCAATTTCATCCAGAACGTGGCGCGCCAGGGCAAGCCGGTGAATATCAAGAAAGGCCAGTTTCTTGCGCCTTGGGACATGCAGAACGTGGTGGACAAGGCGCGTGCTAGCGGCAATGAGCAGATCATGGTGTGCGAGCGCGGTGTCTCGTTTGGTTACAACACCCTGGTGTCCGACATGCGCGGCCTGGCGATCATGCGCGCCACGGGCTGCCCGGTGGTCTATGACGCCACGCATTCGGTGCAGCAACCGGGTGGGCAGGGTACAAGCTCTGGCGGGCAACGTGAATTTGTGCCGGTGCTGGCGCGTGCGGCGGTCGCCGCCGGGGTGTCGGGATTGTTCATGGAAACGCATCCCGACCCGGCCTGCGCCCTGAGCGACGGACCGAACATGTGGCCGTTGCACCTGCTGGAGCCTTTGCTGGCTATGCTGTGCGCACTGGACGCCCAGGTGAAGTCGCAGCCCTTGGCAGAAAACTTGCTGTCATAAGCTTTTGATGTGCGCGTGTTCCACTGGAGCTCGTGTTCAAACCCTCTTGTACGCTTTATTCAAGGAGATACTCATGTCGAACATTACCCGCATCCACGCTCGCGAAGTGCTTGATTCTCGCGGCAATCCGACGATTGAAGCTGAAATCAACCTTGCCTCCGGCCATTTTGGTCATGCCATTGTGCCGTCTGGCGCCTCCACCGGCTCGCGTGAGGCGCTGGAACTGCGTGATGGCGACAAGGCGCGCTTTGGCGGCAAGGGCGTGCTCAAGGCTGTGGCGAATGTCAACGGCGTGATTACCGAGGCTCTGCTTGGCAAGGATGTGCAGGATCAGGCCGCCATCGACCAAATCATGCGCGATCTTGACGGCACCGAATTCAAATCCAATCTGGGTGCGAATGCGATTCTGGCGGTATCCCTGGCGGCGGCTCATGCGGCGGCGAATGAAAACGGCAAGGCGCTGTTCGAGCATCTGGGCGGTGACAAGGCGGTGACCCTGCCCGTACCGATGATGAATATCATCAACGGCGGCGCGCACGCCGATAACAGCGTGGACATGCAGGAATTCATGATTATCCCCGCCGGTGCGCCAAGTTTCCGTGAAGCGCTGCGTTATGGTGCGGAAGTGTTTCATGCGCTCAAGGGCGTATTGCACGATCGTGGCATGACCACCACCGTGGGCGATGAAGGCGGCTTTGCGCCCAACCTGTCCTCCAACGAAGAAGCCATTGAAGTCATTATGGAAGCGATTGCCAAGGCAGGTTACGTGGCTGGCAAAGACATTTACATCGGTCTGGATGTGGCGTCCTCCGAGTTCTACAAGGACGGTATGTACGTGCTGGAAAGCGAAGGCAAGTCTTTCACTTCGTCCGAATTTACGGCATTCCTTGAAGCCTGGGTGGACAAGTATCCGATTCTCAGTATTGAAGACGGTTTGGCCGAAGGCGATTGGGAAGGCTGGGCGCACCAGACTGAAGTGCTGGGCAAGAAGGTGCAACTGGTTGGCGATGACCTGTATGTCACCAACCCGAAAATCTTCAAGGAAGGCATCAGCAAGGGCATTGCCAACTCCATTCTTATCAAGGTCAACCAGATCGGCAGCCTGAGCGAAACCCTCGAAGCCATGCAGATGGCGGCGGATAACGGTTACACCAGCATTGCTTCACATCGCTCCGGCGAAACCGAAGACACCACCATTGCTGATTTGGCGGTTGCAACAAATTGCGGTCAGATCAAGACTGGCTCGCTGTCGCGCTCGGATCGTGTAGCCAAATACAACCGCCTGCTGCGCATCGAAGAGCAGTTGGGTGATCGTGCCGTGTTCCCCGGGCTGGCGGCGTTCAACCCCAAGAAGTCTTGAGCGTGATTGACGTCCGGGTTTGACGTGAACCAAGGCCGTAAGCCGTGATCCGGGCTTTCGGCCTTGGTTTTTTTTGGAGCATCCCTTGCCGCACATTATCCTGATTCGATGATTGCATGCTGAAAATTGTCGTTGTTCTGCTGGCTTTGCTGTTCGCAGCCCTGCAATACCACCTGTGGTTTGGCGAGGGGAGTTGGCCACGTGCGCAGGCCATGCGCGAAAAATTCGAGTTGCAGATGAGTGAAAACGAAAAATTGCAGCAATCTAATGCCACGATGGAAGCTGAGGTGCTGGATTTGAAAACCGGTCTGGACGCCATTGAGGAGCGGGCGCGCGTCGATCTTGGTCTGGTGCGTCAGGGGGATATGTATTTCCAGATCATCGAGTCGGACAAGCCCGGCTACAAAGCGCCCGAGCCGGCGCCAGCGGCGGCGGAGCCTGCTGATGACAAGGTCAGTGGGCATGACTGAGCGCGACAAAGTCTGGGTGGTCATTCCTGCCGCCGGCGTGGGCGCGCGCATGGCGGCTGATCGTCCCAAACAGTATTTGCCCTTGGCGGGTGCATGCGTGCTTGAGCATACCTTGCGCGTTTTTTCGCGTCATCCGCAGGTGCGGGGCATCGTGCTGGCGATTTCGCGGGAGGATGCTTACTGGCCTGATCTTGTACTGGAAAGCGAGGTTCCGCTGCATAGCGTGCCGGGCGGTGCGACGCGTGCCGAGTCGGTGCTCAACGCGCTGAGTTTTTTGCGCGCCTTGACGCAGAGTGAAGCGCACGATCCTATGCTCGACCCTTGGGTTCTGGTGCACGATGCCGCGCGACCCTGCCTGCGCCGCGACGATTTGGAGGTTTTATTGACCACCTTGGAGTATGAGCCCGTGGGCGGTTTGCTCGCCATTCCGGTGCGCGACACGATGAAGCGCGCCAATCCGGCGGGGTGTGTTGCGCATACCGAGGTGCGCGCAGGCTTATGGCATGCGTTGACGCCGCAAATGTTTCGCCTTTGCGCCCTGAAGCAGAATCTTGAACAGGCTTTGGCTCAAGGCTTGGATGTGACCGATGAGGCATCGGCCATGGAATTTGCGGGTGATGCGCCGCGTCTGGTTGAGGGGCACGCGGACAATATCAAGATCACCCGTCCGGAGGATCTGGCGTTGGCCGAATTTTTTCTGCAACAACGAGGGGTTACGGCGTGATCTCATTACCTGCCATCCGCATTGGCCAGGGCGTGGATGTCCATGCCTTCATCGCAGGCGACCATGTGGTACTCGGCGGCGTGCGCATTCCACACACTCAGGGGCTGCTGGCGCACTCGGATGGCGATGTGCTGATTCATGCCCTATGTGATGCTTTGCTTGGCGCCGCGGGACTTGGGGATATTGGTCAGCACTTTCCGGACACCGATCCCGCCTACCGCGGCGTGGATAGCCGCGTGCTGCTGCGCCATGTCATGAGCCTGCTGGCTGAGCGCGCGTGGGTTGTGGTCAATGCCGATATGACCGTACTCGCCCAGGCGCCGCGTCTGTCTGGACATATCCCGCACATGCTGGAAACACTGTCGGCTGATATGGGGGTCGGCAAGGCGCAGTTGAGCATCAAGGCGACAACCAGCGAGCGCTTGGGTTTCGTCGGCCGTGAGGAGGGTATTCTGGCGCAGGCAGTCGTGCTGCTTGCGGGGAGGGGGTAGATCGTGACGACGGCGCTTGGCAGCCTGTCGGACTTGAGACGATCTGGCTGCAAAAGCTTGCGGAATCCATCCTTGGATTTCGCCCTTCGGGTGATGCTTTGCATCCCAACGCTGCTTCAGGCGGCGTTGTTCTGACCGATCCATATTCCGCCGATTTTTTAGTCAATAGTCACTGCTATTACCGAAAAAATCGTCGAAAGCTGTCTTCGGTCGGCGACTTTTTCGCTTCAGCCGCTCAAGTCCGACAGGCTGCTCGTGCGTTTTGCTTCAAAACGGGGCATCCAGAGCGTGTGTCTAGCGGAGGTTTGCGGCTCTAATCATGGGAATGAATTATAATTTATTGATTAATAGGGATTTATTTTGTATTGGCATATGATTTGCTTTGATTGTAATTGCCCGTGCTGCGCCTCGCGTACGTGGGCGCCGTTGACTCCTCCTGTTTGGCGCGCCGCCCGGTGCGCCTTTTTTGTTTGAATGAGGAATTCATCATGAGCGAAATGAGTTACCTGTCGGTCATTGAGCGTTATCACGAATACCGTACCCCGATCCGCGAATTATTGAAGTCGATTATTACCGGCATTGCCGATGTGGATTTGATCGGCAATCAGGATGGACAGCGCCAGGCCATGGTTTCACTCTGTGAGCGTTATCCGTTTCTGAAGATTCTCTATGTCATTGACGAGCAGGGTATTCAGATCAGTGAGTTCTCGACCCTCAAGGGGGATGAGGTGAGTAAGGAGCATGACGTTGGGCTTGGGCGTGATCGTCGCCATCGCCCGTATTTCCAGCAGGTCAAAACGCGGGATGGCGCCATTGTGACCGAGCCTTACCTGTCCAGTGCCGACAGCAGTCTGTGTCTGACTACGGCCATGCCGTTGCACTGCGCCGAGGGCGTACTGTGTTATCTGGTGCTGGATGCCAATCTGGAGGCGCTGGTCAGTTTTCTGATGGGAGATACCCAGCGCCGTCGCTTCGAGCCCCTGTTCAAAGCCTTGTATGCCTTGTTGGGCTTGAGCCTGCTGCTTGTGGTGGGCTTGTTGATGTTCAATGCGCTGAGCGATCTTATGCAGGCGTTAATTCACCCGATTGAAACTGAAACCGACAAATTGCGACCGTTCAGCATCATTATCGTGATTACGCTGGCGATGGCGATTTTTGATCTGGCCAAGACCACGCTGGAAGAAGAAGTGCTGATGCACAAGGATGTGTTCCGTCACAGCGCGACGCGGCGTACGACCACACGCTTCCTCGCCTCGATCATTATCGCGGTGTCGATTGAGGGCTTGTTGCTCATGTTCAAGTCGGCCATGGGAGCGACCGATCACCTGTTTGAAGCGGCATTCGTGATGTTCTCAGCAGCGCTGTTGACGGTAGCGCTTGGGGTGTATGTGTACCTTGGCGCCCGCGCCGAACAGAACCTGATGACGACGCGCAAACTTTCGCAAACGGAAAAAAATCAGATGGGAGTGGAAAGCTGATGGCGCTCGGCTGTTTGATGCTTGATGTGCAAGGGCTGCGTGTGGATGCAGAAGAGGCCGAGCGCTTGCAGCATCCGCATGTCGGCGGACTGATTCTGTTTGCGCGCAACTATCAGGATCCGCAGCAGTTGCAGACGCTGATCGGCGAGGTGCGCGCACTGCGTCCCGAATTGCTGATTGCGGTCGATCATGAAGGCGGGCGAGTGCAACGCTTTCGTCAGGGCTTTACCCAGATTCCAGCCGCCGCCCGTCTGGGCGAGTTATATGATCAGGATGCGGTGTCCGCCTGCGCCTTTACGCGCGATTGGGCTTGGTTGCTGGCGGCAGAGTTACGCGCCTTTGACATTGACCTGAGTTTTGCTCCTGTGCTGGATTTGGGCGGCCCGCTCAGCCGGGTCATTGGCGACCGGGCGCTGCACCCCCAACCGGAGGGCATTGCCGCGTTGGGCGAAGCATGGATGTCGGGAATGCGCGATGCCGGCATGGCGGCGGTCGGCAAGCATTTTCCGGGGCACGGCTCGGTCGCGGAGGATTCGCATGTCGAGTTCCCGGTGGACGCGCGCGCGCTGCATGAAATCGAAGCGAGCGATTTGCGCCCGTTTCGCGCGTTGGCGGATGCCGGGCTGCCCGGCATGATGATGGCGCATGTGATTTACCCCGCGGTGGATCATTTGCCTGCGGGTTTTTCATCTGTCTGGGTGCGCGAGCGGCTGCGCGAGCGCTACGGGTTTGCAGGCGCGGTGTTTACCGATGATTTGAGCATGGCGGCGGCCACGCGCATTGCCGAGCCCTTGGCTCGGGTGAACATGGCGCTGGAGGCGGGCTGCGATATGGCGCTGTTATGCAATCGACCGCAGGACGCGGCTGAAGTGTTGGCGAAACTGGATGTAACGCATGATGCGCAGCGAGAAACCCGGCTGCAAGCCATGCGCGCGCGCGGAGCGCCCGTGCCGCTGCATGAATTGAGAGCGCAGGATCGTTTCCAATCGACGCTGGAACGTATGCAGGCGCTCGTGTAGTCTGGATAGCCTGTCGGCGTGGGGATTGTCGAGGGATAAAGGAATGACGCAGGTTTCAACATTGAATGCGCTTTTGGCCGGCGCGGAATGCTTGGTCAGCGCCGAGGTCATGGATGCCGCATATGCACGGCTGGCTGACTTGATCGAGCAGGATTGGGTTGCCCAGACCTGCGACCAGGTTCCACTGGTGTTGGTGGTGATGAGCGGCGGCCTGATCGCCGCCGGCAAGCTCTTAAGCCGCCTGCATCATCCTCTGGAGCTGGATTACTTGCATGTCACCCGCTATGGCGAAGCCACCCAGGGCGGCGTGCTGCATTGGTTGGTGCGCCCGCGTTACTCGCTGGCCAGGCGGCATGTGCTGATCGTGGATGATATTTTCGACGAAGGCATAACCCTGAAAGAAATTACCGAATTCTGCCAACGCGAAGGCGTTGCTTCGGTGCGTAGTGTGGTTGCCGTGGACAAAGATCATCCGCGCAAGGTCGCGGATTTTCGGCCTGATTATGTCGGTGTCACGGTCGAAGACCGCTTCCTGGTCGGAGAGGGCATGGATTACTGCGGATATTTCCGCAATCTGAACGGCATTTATGCGCTGACTTCAACGCTCGAATCTTGAATGAATATGAACCTGTTCAAAGTCTCGATCAACGGATGCAGTGCAAGCGAAAAACCGACGAAAAAGCGCAGCATAGACGCACTATGTGAGCATTTTGAGGCGGTTTTTTGTGCCGCAATGCGCCGTTCAGTGAGACTTTGAACAGGTTCAAGGAGTAGCACGCAGATGAACAGATCATTGCAGCGCCTGGCGATTATTGGCGGTACGGGGCTTGGCAACCTGAAAAACCTTGAAATTACCCGTCATCAGGTGGTCAACACGCCTTACGGCGAGCCCTCGGCGCCGCTCACCTTCGGTATTTTTGGCGGCTGTGAGGTGGTTTTTTTCGCCCGTCACGGTCACGCTCATCGTATTCCGCCGCACCAGATTAACTACCGCGCCAATCTTTGGGCGCTCAAGGAAGCCGGAGTGAGCGAGATCATTGCCGTAGCCGCCGTTGGAGGCATCGCCCCGCGCATGGCGCCTTCAGTGCTGTGCGTGCCCGACCAGATCATTGACTACACCTACGGGCGCGAGCAGACTTTTTTTGAGGGCACGCTGGACTGCGTAACCCACATTGACTTTACCTATCCCTACAGCGAGCCCTTGCGTCAGGCGCTGCTCAATGCAGCCGCAGCCATGTCGATGGACGTCGTTGCGGGCGGCGTATACGCCTGCACCCAGGGGCCGCGCCTGGAGTCCGCAGCCGAGGTCAAGCGCCTGGAGCGCGATGGTTGCGACATCGTGGGCATGACAGGAATGCCTGAAGCGAGCCTCGCGCGTGAATTAGGTCTGGATTATGCCCACCTGAGCGTGGTCGCAAACTGGGCCGCAGGAAAAAATAACGGTCAGGTTATCAGCATGGACGAAATTGATGCCACCCTCAAAGAGGGCATGGGCAAGGTACGTCTGTTGATTCAGAAGCTGCTGGAGCAGCGTGCTGTGCACTAAAAAACGGCTTACGATCCCGCCGTTTAACGTGAAATGAATGAAAAAAACGCAGGTGCGAATTCACTTGCACCATTTTGGTGTGTTTGTGCGAATGAATTCGCTCCTACAGTGTCGTTTCACGCGGATTTTTAGCCTGAAATAAAGATCGCTAACAGGTTCTCAAACCTTTACCTCTCCGCCTTGGCAGGGGAGGGGACGGATTCGGTGTAACCTCTTGCTTTAGCGGAAGACACCCCCTGTTAAGGCGGGACATTTCTGTCCCGCCTTAACAGCTCGCTGAAGCAAGTATTCAGCGGGCTTTCAATCAGGTCAGCAGGGCGATCAGGGCGAGCACGACGCCAAGCGCGGCCAGTCCAAGCGCAAGTTTGGAGCCGGAGGGCTGCGGTTGTGCGGCGCCTGCGGGCGGCGTTTCCCTGGCAGGCTGCACGGTTTCAGCTTGCAGCGAAAGCTCGCTCACCTTGTCATTCATGCGTTCAACCAAAGCTTGCTCACTTGCCGCGATGCGTTCATCGATCTGTGCATTCCAGACATTGAAACGCTGCTCCAACATTTCATCCTGTTTGGACAGGAGCTGCTGCATCCATGCAGACGGCAGCTCAACAGGCACTGCCGGCGCGGCAGCTAGATCGGAAGAGCGTCGTGTAGGGAAAGAGTGTAGATCTCGGTGGT
>CALKWL010000125.1 GCA_938004235.1 uncultured Gammaproteobacteria bacterium | reverse complement strand
GAGCTGCTGCAAGCTCGCTGGGAGCATATCGACGTCAACGCCGGGACGTGGACGATCCCCGCCGGGAATGCCAAGAACGCCAAGACGCACACCGTCTTTTTATCCGAGTTCGCCGCGCGGCACTTCGCGGAACTGCGCAGCCTGACCGGGTGGAGCGAATGGGTCTATCCAGCCACACGCAAGGACGGCCATGTGTGCCCCAAGAGCATCACGCGCCAGGTGGATGATCGACAGCGCGACAATGCACTGACCAAGCGCAGCCAAGCCACCGGAACCCTACTCCTTCCCGGCGGTAAGTGGACACCGCACGACTTGCGCAGAACGGGTGCAACCATGATGGGCGATTTGGGCACGCTATCCGAAGTCATTGAAAAATGCCTGAACCACACCGAAGCCAACAAGATGAAGCGCGTCTATCAGCGGCACGAGCTGCAAGCCGAACGCCGGGAAGCATGGCGGCGATTGGGCGAGCGCCTGGATGAAGTCATCAACGATAAATCGCGCAAGGTGATTCCGATTCGCCGGGCGGGGTAAGCTATACATACGACAAAACAAAGCCCGCCGGGTGACGCAAACACCGGGCAGGCTTCTAACCAATCCACGCAAAGGGGGCGCGTGTTATGGCTGACACGAAGACTACACCAAGATTATTGACCCTGTCCCGCGCCGCTGAAGTTAGCGGGATGAGCGAGCAGGAAATTCTCGACCTTGCCGCTGTTTTTGAAATAACCGCCGGGGTCATTGTTCCTTTCTGGCATGGGTACGCCATACCCATAAAAGGCCGTAACCTCGATATAGGCGTTTCTAACGGCAAGTACTCGATTACAGGTGAATGGATAACGACCCATTACCACGTAAGCAGCGAGAACGCGCCCGCCCACACAGTACCTGTGTTTGTGCTTAGCAAATTCTGGGAATTGGGCGGAGAGGTTGCATATTTAGCGCGTGAGGACAAACCAAAAGAAATCAGCTTTCTTTATCCACAGCGCTGGGCAATTAAAGGCCTTTCAGAGTTTATGCCATGGGATGACAGCATGGTGAGCCTTGTGACTGGACAATCCATTACCCGGCAAGACCTGCGCTTTGTTCGGAGCGAGATTGAAGCGATGGTGAATATACTCGCCGCACCGACCGAGCCGAATAAAGTAGCCAAAGCAAAACCGGGTAGGCCGACCGACCCTAATGCTCTGAATGTGCGCCTTGATGAGCTTAAAGCCGATGCAATCGAGCAAGCCGAAGCATTCAAAGTCAAACACGGAAAAACACCGAGAATCACTGATGTGGCGAATATTTTAGCGTGCTCTGATACGTGGTGCGTATTCAGCAAAGAAACCATAGAACCAAAGCTCAAAGCGGCATGGTGGAAATAGTCAAAACATTTTAACCGTGTTCAGGCAATTATAACCGCGCTATAACACACTGAAACATTGGGTATTACTCAAAAAAAACGCGCAAGCGTTAAGGCTTTTATTGCAATTTTTGCAAGGATTGAATTGCTCCTGTCGCAACAACGCGCAATCAGGAGCAAGACATGCAAACCCAAACCACCCCGCCGCAACACGCCCGCATCTACCGCCCCGCGCCCGCAGCCATTTTCTTGGGCATATCCCGATCAACCGTCTGGCGACTGGTGAAAGCCGGGCATCTACCACCACCGATCAAGATCAGCAGTCAGGCCGTCGGCTGGACTGAGCAAACTTTGCTCGATTATGTGAACAGCCGCACCACCAATGCAGGGGGTGCGCAATGAGCCCCGTCGCAGCCTTGGCGCTGGATGACATGCGCAAAGCCCTGACCGGCATATCCGTAATCACCGATGTGTTGCGTGAGCTGACCCTGGCCACCGAGTCGGAGATTCCAGAAATCCCGGTAGTCGCGCCGATGATGGAAAAGCTAACGGGAAGCCGTGTGACCGTCGGACTTTTGGACGCTATCGACGTGCTGACCGATTCGGCAAGCCGCCAACTTTCCCGGCTTGATGGTGTCAAGTGATGGCAGGCCGCACCCAGCCACCCTACAGCCGCACCGCCCGCCTGCGATTGTCGGAGTACACGCGCAATAAAGTTCCGGCGCATGGCACCCTGTTTGTTCATTGTGGCCGCGCTGCGTGGGACTGGAAAGACGATACCCGCGCCGCGCTGCTATCCCCTGAACATGATGACCCGGCCTTGCTGGATTGGAGCGTGTGCCAGCTTGCCACGCCCCCCGTGTTGGTCATCAATCGCAACGCATCCGACGCGCACCTAGAAGCCACCGCCCGCGCCTGTTTGCGTGATGGAGCCGCCCGTGTGTTGGTGCTCCAGCCGCCCGCACGATCTGCGCTGTTTGTTGCCAAGGAGGTGACGCATGGCGCTAGTTGATGCCGTTATCGAAGTCTTGCGCCCCCCGTGGCACGGCCTGACTATCCCCGATAGCTGGGAGCTTTCCGCCGCTGGGGTGTTTGAGGTGAAGCCGGGCAAGGAGGGTGAAGGCGACAAGCTGGATTCTGTTTGTGGCGTGCTGTACGTCACTGGCCTGACTACCGCACCCGCTGGGGACTGGGGGCGCATGTTGGCTTTCCAAGACCATGACGGACACACCAAGCCCCTAGCCATACCCGCCGCCCGCCTGCATGAAGACCCGGCCATTTTGGCGCGTGAATTGGCGAACGCTGGCCTGCGCATTATCCCCGGCAAAGAACGCCGCCTTGTGGCTTACCTTGCCAGCTTCACCCCTACAAACCGCTTTCAATCCGCGCCGCGCCTTGGATGGATGGAACGCACAGACGGCGGGCTTGCCTTCATTTTCCCCGACCGTGTGTTATCCGCCGCCGGGAATGAAGCCGTGGTGTATCAGCCGGAGCGGTACAGCCCGACGATTGGAACCGTTCACGCATCCGGCACGCTGGAAAGCTGGCAGGAGAATATAGGCCGGGCGATTGCGGATAGTGACGTGCTGCTGTTTGTGGCGTGTGTTGGCTTGTCTAGCCCTTGCCTTAAGCTGGCTGATTCCGACAGCTTCATTGTGCATTTATGGGGTACGACTTCACGCGGTAAAACCACCCTGGCACAAGTGGGGGCGAGTATTTGGGGATGCGCGGTAGACCCAGCGGAAAGCCCAAGCCTTTCATTTATCCGCCGCTGGAATGCCACCGCAAACGGTATCGAAGGACTAGCCGAAGCGCATTCAGACTTGCCGCTTTGTTTGGATGAATTGGGGGCGGGCAATCACAAGGACATAAGCCCGCTGGTGTACCAACTGGCAGGCGGGCAAGGCAAAACCGCCATGAACGCAAGCCGTGAACTCAAAGCACCAAGGGCATGGCGAACCGTGGCAATCAGTACGGGCGAGATGAGCATGGAAAGCAAGCTAGCCGAAGGTGGAAAACCACCCAAAGACGGTACGCTCCACCGCGCCTTAGATGTTGAAGTGCAGGACATTGCAGGCCACTTGCCAGAGAGCGAACGCGCCGGATATGTGCAGGGTATCAAGCGTGCATGTGCCACCCATTACGGCACGGCTGGCGTGGCGATGCTGGAAGCCTTGATGCGTGAATACCCCACCGCCCCCGATGCCCGCCGCGCTGCTGTTGCGGGTATTGATGCCGCCGTGTCCAAGCTGCAACAACCCCACCACGCCCCCGAACAAGTACGCGCCTTGCGCCGTTTTGCACTGATTGCTTGGGCAGGTGTATTTGCGGCACGGCATGGCGTGTTACCCGTCACCGCCGCCCGCGTGTGGGAGGCCGTGCAAGCCATTGCAAACCGCTGGGGCAGTGCCAGCACCGGAACGGATTCCGACCGCATTACCGAAGCCGTGCGCGCCTTCATCCTCAAACATGGGGCAAGGTTTCAGACCAACAACGACAGCCAAGACGTACCCAACCGCGCCGGGTTTGTTGATGTGACCGCCGGACGATGGATGTTTACCAAGGAGGCATTGCAGGAAGCCGCACCGGGTCATGACGTGGTGACGATTGCGCGGGCGATTCAGGCCGCCGGGTATCTGTTCACCAACACCGAAAAGCTAACCGCCGTGATGCAAACGCCACTAGGCCGGGGGCGCTGGTACACCGTGAAAGATTCCATCCTTTCCGACGATGAAGCCGGGCAACCATCAAAAACAGGTGTACATGGTGTACAGGGTGTACAACCCGCACCAGAGATAGGGTTACAGGCTGTACACCCTAGCGCGTTTGGGGGTGTACAGGGTGTACAGCAAGCGCAAAACACACAAACCGCGTACACCGCGTACACCCAAGAAAAAGCAGGGTGTACAGCCGAAGAACCGCATTCTAGCGGGCTTTGTACACCTGTACACCCTGTACACCATGAAAACGGGGTTAGCCAAGCCAACGAAGAAACAGGGGAGCCATTCCAATGAACGCCCTAGACCTTTTGCATGATTTAGCCGAACGCGGGATGACCTGCCACATGGATGACGAAGGCCGCTTCATCGTCAAACCCTCACGCCTGATAACAGACCCCGACCGCGCCAACATCCGCGCCCACCTGCCCACCCTAAAGCGCCTGGTGTCCGCCGATTACACCCAGCACCCGGAGGGCTGGCAACTCGACCCGGACATACCCAGCCGCGCCGTGCATGTACGCCAAGGCCGCTTGCTCGACTCCTGCCTGTTTCGCACCGCTGAGGGGGCGCTGGAGCTCATCCGCCGCGTCGGCCATGGCGAACCCCTGACCCTTGCCTTCGCGGCTGCGTGTGCGTTTGAGGATTGCACGATGACGCATCCTTTTCATTCATAAATCTTATGGGGTACAGAACTTGCTTTTCATTAAATTGCACATCCCGTGCCAACTTTTACAGATAACTTTTACTTATGACAAAGCGCCCCACTAAGACCGGGTCGGCGCCTTCATACGACCGAGACATGACCGAGAAACCCACGCCAGACCGAGCGCCTTAACCATCACCGTTCATAGGACACCATCACATGATTATTTCTGCATCTGAAAATGACTTTGAAGCCGCCCCTGCCGGGGTGCATGTCGCATGCCTGTTCCGGATCACTGATCTGGGAACCCAGATCGGCGACTACCAGGGCAAGCCCACCAAGAGCCGCAAGCTCATGTTCACTTGGGAGCTTTTGGGCGACGAGCGCATGAAGGACGGGAAGCCCTTTGTAATCAGTCGGCGCCTGACTGCCTCCCTCAGTGAGAAGGCCGCCCTGCGCGCCATGATCGGCCAATGGCGCGGCAAGGCTTTGACCGACGACGAGGTGAAGGCCGGGTTCGATGTGAAGAAGTTGCTGGGGGCGTATTGCCTGCTGAACGTCACCGAGACCGAGCGCGACGGCAAAACCTATATGAACATTGCCTCCGTCATGCCGTTGCCCAAGGGAATGCCTCAGCCTCCAGGCGTGAATCCGTTGCAACTGTTCGACCTTGCCGCACCGGACTGGAACATCTTCGACACCTTGAGCAAGCGCACGCAGGACGCTATCGCCGCCAGCCCGGAATACCAAGCCGCCCAAGGCTGGGGACAGCCTGAACACGCCCCCACGACACCCGCCAACGCCGAAGCCTTCGGCGATGATCTGCCATTTTAAGGAGCTGCTGACATGCGAATTTATCTCGACATCGAAACCATCCCGTCACAACAACCTGGGGCGCGTGAAGCCGCCAAAGCGGGTATCAAACCGCCCGGCAACTACAAGAAGGAGGACACGATTGCTGCATGGTGGGCAGAACAGGGGGAGCAGGCCGCTGAGGATGCCTACCGCAAACAGGCGCTAGACGCGGCTGAGGGTGAAATTGTGTCGATTGCTTGGGCGATGGATACCAATCCGCCCGCCGTGCATGTCCGACCGCGTGAACAGGATGAAGCCGCTTTTCTGCATGAAGCATTCGACAAGATGCGCACCGCCTTTGATGAATTTGAGCGCATCAATAGCCGCCCGGAATTTCCAGAGCCAAGTTATTGCATTGGTCATAACGTGGATTTTGACCTTGGCTTTATCCGCCGCCGCGCATGGGTGCATAACATCTTCTTGCCGTCCTTCATCCCCAGCCCGCAGGCACGCTCAGGGCGTGACTATGGCGACACTATGGCTCTATGGGCGGGCTATGGGCAACGCATCAGCCTAGATCGTCTGTGCAAGGCATTGGGCATTCCGTCACCTAAAGCCATGGGCATGGACGGCGGGCAGGTGTTCGATATGTGGCAGGCCGGAGAGTATGCGCAGATTGCCGACTACAACATGCGCGACGTGGTCGCTACCCGCGCTTGCTGGTTGCGCATGGCCTATGAGGATGCCGTGATGGAGGATGCCGCATGAGTACCAACGCACGAATCTATGTCGTCACCACCGGGGTGAATGCTCATCTGGTGAAGGCGACGAGTCAGG
The DNA here is from genome assembly GCA_938004235.1 of uncultured Gammaproteobacteria bacterium. Taxonomy (GTDB): domain Bacteria; phylum Pseudomonadota; class Gammaproteobacteria; order Halothiobacillales; family Halothiobacillaceae; genus Thiofaba. Next base: position 4,190 of record CALKWL010000125.1, on the reverse strand, counting down.
CTCAGGCCATGCGTCGCGTCGCGCTCGACTTGATGAGCTGTCGCCCGGCACACTCGCTGGACGTGGCAAATATGCTGCTGAGCGGCGTTCGGCTTTTGGATGCCACCACCGACAACGCACACCAAGGGCAGGAGGTGGAGAAGTGACCGCCGCCCCCGTGGTGTTGGGCATTGACCCCGGCCTTATGGGGGCGCTGTGTTGGATGGATGCCAGCACTAGCGCCGTGTTGCATATCGCTGACTTGCCCGTGACCGTGGAGGGTAAGAAAAAGAGCATTGACGCTGTGGCATTCATGGCACTGCTAAAACGTCACCCAAGGCCATGCCGCGCTGTGGTGGAGCTGGTAGGGTCAAGACCCACGGACAGCCGACCCGGCGCCTTCACCTTTGGCCGCAATCTGGGAGCGATTGAAGCGCTGATCCAGGCGCATGAAATCCCGCTTCAGCGTGTTGCACCGCTGACATGGCGCAAGGCTGCCGGTCTGGTTGCTGGAGTGGGCAAGGAGGCCTCACTTGCTGCTGCCCTGCGCCTGCATCCAAGCGCCCGGCCATTCCTTGAGGGGAAACAGGCGCGGCATGATCGGGGGGATGCTGTGCTGATTGCATCGTGGGGGGTGTGGATGCGCCGTGGTGGAGTGGGCGTGAAATCGAGATAAACCACAACGTACCGCTTTAATCGTATGGCACAGATTATGCTAAGGCATGGTTTGTGCCGTTTTGTTTGGCCTTCAATATGCTTAGGCATAAACCGTGCCACATGGTTAAAACGGTACGTTGCAACCTAAGCATACTTATGAGGTGAGCGCATGACCGACGAAGACTTTGATGCAGAGATGGAAATATTGAGCGAGCGGCTTAATGCTGAGGACGAAGACTTTGACGCCGCGATGGAGATATTGAGCGAGCAGCTTAATGCAGAGATGGAAATATTGACGGCGTGGCTCGACGCAGAGATGGAGCCGTTCATGCACGACACCACCGACGATATGCAAGGTACTTCCTGACACTCCTACACACGGGGACAAAGAACCCCGTTTTTTCGGAGTTTTGGATGCCTCTATAGGGGGTTCCGGTATGGTGAAAAGGTACTACCTAGGCTTTTTGTGTACGGGTGCAAAGAGGCGCGGGATTTGGCTAGTGTGATGAGGTTTACGCAATGGCAACACGCAACACATTGAAGCCCCAAACCTTGCGCAACATGCAGATTGAACTGGCCACGCTCAAACGTCGCCACGGTGCGACCTTCAGGGATATTGCGCGTTGTGTGGGCGTATCAAAATCAACTGCGCACCGATGGACGCAAGATGTTGCATTCGACATGCCACCGATTAGGAGCGAGATGAATTTAGTCCCTCTCGCTGACGGAGGTTTTACGTGGCAATTCGTCACCACCCAGCCGCCCACCCCGGCGCGTGATCGGCGCGGACGAAGGCGAACCAGTCCGCACATTGAAGACACGCAGAGCATACGAATGCTTGAGATGGACATTAGGCAGCGCTTGAGACTTGCATGACCCACCACACCCAGCCCACACCACTGAAGGAGACATGACCATGAATAAGACAGCACCCGTAAAGCAAGCCATTGACATGCTTGCTCACTACATTGCCTACGAGACGGCCATACTGGAGGGCAAAGAGGTGCAATTCGGTGACCGCACCCTGTGCAAAGAAGACCTGGCAGAAATCCGCAAAGGCCGTCGCGAGTGGGAACAGCGCGTCATGGCCGAAACCGCATAAAAAAACCACAACGCGACCAAAACCCACCCCGGCCATGTAGCCGGGTTTTTTTCGTCCTAGCGCGCGCCGGTGGGTTACGGTGTGGGTTACGGTAAGCCTTCATCAAAGAAAAAGGGCTTAGCCATTACTAGCTAAGCCCTTGATTTATATGGTCGGGACGACAGGATTTGAACCTGCGACCACTAGTCCCCCAGACTAGTGCGCTACCAGACTGCGCTACGCCCCGTGAAGCTGCGCATTATACCAGCTCATCCCCTTTCTGTGAAGCCCAGATGACAACCAAGAGTGTTGCGCGTTCGCTGTTTCGATGAAGCCATTGGCTCACAGATCCTCAAAACCAGCCCAACGCTCAATCACCACTGGGTTGCCCTTACCGGCAGCAAACTCCAGAACATGACGCAGGGTTTTGTACAAACAAACGGCAAGCGCAAAATCCCAGCATTCGTAGCCATCGCCGTACAATTCATTACAGTCTTTTTGATCGTCTTTTTGGGAATAGCTGACCTGCTCCAGCGCATCGATAACGCTGGCAAAATCACCATAATTCCCAACAAAACGATCAGAAACGGACTCGGGATGTTGTTGACACCAAGCCAGGAAGCCATTGACGGCCTTCAAATACTGCTCCACAGCTTGCGTGCCAATCACCGAAAACAGGAAGACTTCGCCCGTGAGGGATCCGTCTCCCCAATCGCGTTCAACCGTAATGCGATGCGTAAAGCGTTTATAGCCAAGCGACTCCATTTCAGTAAACCCGGATTCATGCGCGAGCTGAGCTGTCGCAACACCTACCCCGCCATTTCGCGAGGACACCTCGGCCGCCATGCTGGATTCACCATTGAAACGACTAAGTCGGCCGCTGGAATAATTCTGCTTCGCCCGCGCCTGGACAGGAACATCCTCCCGCAGCAGCAAACCGCCGACTTCATCACCAAAACGCTCTCTGAGCTCATGCAGTGGCGCTGTGTATAGGACTATCGGCAACGCATCAGACATTGTCATCCTCCCAGCGATTAAACGGCCAGCAGCGGAATCACCTTGTCAGCGACCTTTTTGTAGGCGGCCATCTGATGGAAATTCAGATAGCGGTACACATCATCGGCCAGCGGTTCCAGGGTTTTCACATGCGCCTGATAATCCTCGACGCTGGGCAGGCGCCCCAGAATCGCGGTGACGGCGGCGAGTTCGGCTGAACCAAGATACACGTTGGTGTCCTGCCCCATACGGTTGGGGAAGTTGCGCGTGGAGGTGGACATTACGGTCGCTCCGGTGGCCACGCGCGCCTGGTTGCCCATGCACAGCGAGCAGCCCGGCATTTCGGTGCGTGCGCCCGCTTTGCCAAAGATGCTGTAGTAGCCTTCTTCGGTGAGTTGGTGCGCGTCCATTTTGGTCGGCGGGGCAATCCACAAGCGGGTGGGCACCGAGCCGCCGTGCTTTTCCAGAACCTTGCCCGCTGCGCGGTAGTGGCCGATGTTGGTCATGCAGGAGCCGATGAACACTTCGTGCACCACATCACCCGCCACTTCGGACAGCGGTTTGATGTCGTCGGGGTCGTTCGGGCAGGCCAGCAGCGGTTCGGTGATGGTGGCAAGGTCGATTTCGATGATTTCGGCATATTCGGCATCGGCATCCGGTTGCAGCAGCACCGGGTTGGCCAGCCATTTTTCCATGGCTTCAATGCGGCGCGACAGGGTGCGCTTGTCTTCGTAGCCGTTGGCGATCATCCACTTGAGCAGGGTGATGTTGGAGTTGAGGAATTCGATGATCGGTTCCTTGTCCAGATGCACGGTGCAGCCATTGGCGGAGCGCTCGGCGGAGGCATCGGCAAATTCAAACGCTTGCTCGACTTTGAGTTGCGGCAAACCTTCGATTTCCAGCACGCGACCGTTGAAGACGTTTTTCTTGCCTTTCTTCTCGACCGTGAGCAAGCCCTTCTGGATGGCGACATAGGGAATGGCGTTGACCAGATCGCGCAGGGTAATGCCCGGCTGCATTTCGCCCTTGAAGCGCACCAGAACGGATTCGGGCATGTCCAGCGGCATCACGCCCAGCGCAGCGGCAAACGCCACCAGGCCGGAACCGGCCGGGAAGGAAATGCCAATCGGGAAACGGGTATGCGAATCGCCGCCGGTGCCGACGGTGTCCGGCATCACCATGCGGTTGAGCCAGGAGTGGATCACGCCATCACCCGGACGCAGCGACACGCCGCCACGGTTTTGGATAAAGGTCGGCAGGCTGTGCTGCAGCTTGATATCCACCGGCTTGGGATAGGCGGCGGTGTGGCAGAACGATTGCATGACCAGATCGGCAGAGAAGCCGAGGCAGGCCAGTTCGGTCAGCTCGTCGCGGGTCATGGCGCCGGTGGTGTCCTGCGAACCGACGGTGGTCATGCGTGGCTCGCAGTAGGAGATCGGAAGAGCGTCGTGTAGGGAAAGAGTGTAGATCTCGGTGG
>CALKWL010000124.1 GCA_938004235.1 uncultured Gammaproteobacteria bacterium | reverse complement strand
GACCACCGAGATCTACACTCTTTCCCTACACGACGCTCTTCCGATCTCACGAACTCCTCGCGCACGTCTTCGATGAAAATATCCTTCACGCCCATGGCCTGCGCCTTGGCGCGCGCGGGTTCAACTTCCTCGCCCTGCCCCAGATCAGCGGTAAAGGTCACCACCTCGCATTGATACTCTTCTTGCAGCCATTTCAAAATCACCGAGGTGTCCAAGCCGCCGGAATAGGCCAGAACCACCTTTTTAATCGCAGACATCGCAACTCCAACCCGATAATTAAACAAAAAGTGTACGAATTATGACACAAGCGGCGTGCCATCGAAGCGGATTCCCGCCCAGCCGTCACGCATGAACAGGCGGATATTGGGGTGCGCCGTTCCCGCCGGATCATCCAGCACCGCCTGATAATGTTCGCCGAAGCAGGCCAGAGTTTGCGCTTCGCTCAGAGCATTGAGCTTGCCGAACGCGAAAACCTTGCAGGAGCCTTCGTTGACGCCCGCCGGGCTGTGCAGGGCGTCCTCGCCCAGACCATTGGTAAAGGCCGTCGGCGTGTAGGCGTACAGCTCGCCGATCAAGGCCAGGGTTTCGGCAAAAGGCACAACGCCCGCGCTCTGCCGGGCAAGCAAATCCGCAATGCGCGCATCCATGCTCAGCCCCTGCGCTTGAGTTGGCTCAGATCACGCACCGCGCCGCGCGCGGCCGAGGTGGTCATGGCCGCGTAGGCTTGCAGCGCCAGACTGACTTCACGCTCACGGGCGTGCGGATGCCAGGCGTGGACGCCCTTGGCCTCCATGACCTCGCGGCGACGCTTGAGCTCGTCTTCGCTCACCTCGAAAGCAATCGTGCGCTGCGGAATGTCGATCATGATGACATCGCCGTCCTCCACCAGGCCGATCGGCCCGCCCTCGGCCGCTTCCGGCGAGACATGGCCGATGGACAGACCGGAGGTGCCGCCGGAGAAACGTCCGTCGGTAATCAGCGCACAGACCTTGCCCAGCCCCTTGGACTTCAGATAGCTGGTCGGGTAGAGCATTTCCTGCATGCCCGGGCCGCCTTTCGGGCCTTCGTAGCGGATGATGACCACGTCGCCGGCGTTGATTTTGTCGCCGAGAATCGCTTCCACCGCCGCATCCTGGCTCTCGAAAATCCGCGCCGGGCCGGTGAATTTGAGGCTTTCGGCATCCACGCCCGCCGTTTTGACGATGCAGCCGTCCGGCGCGAGGTTGCCGTAGAGCACGGCTAGGCCGCCGTCCTGACTGTAAGCGTGCTCCAGGTCGCGGATGCAGCCGTTGGCGCGATCCAGATCCAGATCCGGCCAGCGCGTGTCCTGGCTGAACGCCGTCTGGGTCGGAATGCCCGCAGGCCCTGCGAGAAAACGAGTCTTGGCGAGTTCGTTGACCGTGGGACGGGCAATATCCCAGGCCTCCAGCGCCTCGCCCATGCTCGGCGCGTGGACAGTGTGGCAGCCGGCATGAATCAGCCCGGCGCGATCCAGCTCGCCGAGAATGCCGAATACGCCGCCGGCGCGATGCACGTCTTCCATGTGGTAGAGCTGGGTGGACGGCGCCACCTTGCTCAAATGCGGAACCTTGCGGCTGATGCGGTCGATGTCGGCCATGCTGAACTCCACCTTGGCCTCGTGCGCGGCGGCGAGCAGATGCAGCACGGTGTTGCTGGAACCGCCCATGGCAATGTCCAGCGCCACGGCGTTCTCGAAAGCCTCGAACGTGGCGATGGAACGCGGCAATACGCGCTCGTCGTCCTGCTCGTAATAACGGCGCGCCAGCTCGACGATGGTGCGACCGGCTTCAAGGAACAGCTCCTTGCGGTCGGCATGAGTGGCCAGCAGCGAGCCGTTGCCCGGCAGCGACAGACCCAGCGCCTCGGTGAGGCAGTTCATCGAGTTGGCGGTGAACATGCCGGAACAGGAACCGCAGGTCGGGCAGGCGGAACGCTCGATCTGCTCGACATCGCTGTCGCAGGTGTTCGGATTGGCGGCCTCGATCATCGCATCCACCAGGTCGAGCTTGATGACCTTGCCCGCCAGACGGGTCTTGCCCGCCTCCATCGGCCCGCCGGAAACAAAGATCACCGGGATGTTCAGGCGCAGCGCGGCCATCAGCATGCCCGGCGTGATTTTGTCGCAGTTGGAGATGCACACCAGCGCGTCGGCGCAGTGGGCGTTGACCATGTACTCGACCGAGTCGGCGATCAGGTCGCGGCTCGGCAGGGAGTACAGCATGCCGCCATGCCCCATGGCGATGCCGTCGTCCACCGCGATGGTGTTGAATTCCTTGGCCACGCCGCCCGCTTTTTCGATCTCGCGCGCCACCAGTTGCCCCATGTCCTTGAGGTGAACATGACCCGGCACGAACTGGGTGAAGGAATTGGCGATGGCAATGATCGGCTTGTCAAAATCGCCATCCTTCATGCCGGTCGCCCGCCACAGGGCGCGCGCGCCGGCCATATTGCGGCCGTGGGTGGTGGTGCGGGAACGGTAGGTAGGCATGGAGGCGCTCGCTCATTGTGAAGATGGATGGGATATTCTACATTTGAAACAGAAACTTCATCCACGCTAGAGGGCAAGTATGGATATCGTCATTTCGGTTGACAACATCAAATGCGCCGGCTGCGCCAACAGTATTCGTCAACGCCTGATGAAAATCCCCCGTTTGATAAGTGTGGAGGTTGACATCCAGGGCGAGAGTGTGCTTGTTACTGCCGAAAGTGACATCCGCGCCCAGGTTGTCGAGGCATTGAGCGCTTTGGGTTACCCCGAAAAAGGCAGCCAGAACGGCCTGCAAGCCTTGGGCTCCAAAGCTGCATCGTTTGTCAGTTGTGCTCTGGGGAAGGTATCCAACGAATCTTGAGCCTGGGGACTCGAAAGAGCGAGCACACCGGAAGCATCAATCAATCAATCAACCGCCCCCGCTCTGCATTCCTGGCTGTAGCCCGCCACGTGCCAACGCCGAGGGTTCAAGCAAGGCGCGCAAAGCCTTTTCATCCAGATCCGTGTCTTCCAGCGCCACTTCGAGCAGAGTCCGCCCTTCGGCATAAGCACGCTTGGCAAGCGCGGCGCCTTTTTCATAGCCGATAAGAGGGTTGAGCGCCGTAACAAGAATCGGATTGCGATGTAAAGCCGCATCGAGCGATTTTTGCCTGACCTGCATATCGTCAATAACCAGATCGGCTAAAGATTGACAGGCATTTGACATCAGTTGAACAGAGTCAAGCAAACTATCTGCAATCAACGGCAGCATGACATTGAGCTGAAAATTACCCGACTGCCCGGCAATCGCTATCGCCGCATCGTGACCCATGACGCGTGCGCAGGCCATAGCCACCGCCTCTGGAATCACCGGATTGACCTTGCCTGGCATAATCGAACTTCCAGGCTGGAGCGCGGGTAAAACAACCTCACCCAACCCCGCAAGCGGCCCAGAATTCATCCAACGCAGATCGTTCGATATTTTCATCAGGGCAACCGCCAGCGTTCGCACCTGTCCGGAAAGCTCAACCGCCGTATCCTGACTCGACAGCCCCATAAACAGGTTATCCATCGGCGCGAACAACTCACCTGTCAGCTCAGAAAGCTTTTCACACACAATCGAACCAAAGCCTTCTGGAGCATTGATCCCTGTGCCGACAGCCGTCCCCCCCTGTTGCAAGCGCCTCAAGCGTGCGAGGCTATCCAAAAGGCGCT
>CALKWL010000123.1 GCA_938004235.1 uncultured Gammaproteobacteria bacterium | reverse complement strand
TTTCCTAGGCTATCAGGATGAGTCCGAAGCCTGCGCGCTGGAATTGACGCATAACTGGGGCATAAGCCGCTACGACCTGGGTACGGCTTATGGTCATCTGGCACTCGAAGTGGATGATGTTTATGCCGCCGTTGAAACCATTCGCGCACGCGGCGGAAAGATCATTCGTGATGCAGGTCCCATGAATGCGGGTTCAACCATCATTGCCTTTGTTGAGGATCCTGACGGCTATCACGTCGAGCTTTTGGCACCCAAAGTAGGCTGAAGCGTTTGCTTGACGAATGCCAGGAGCCCGTCAGGCTTGTTTGTGGTCTTTTTTACAATAGTGTGAAAATCGAAGCGCTGTTAAGCACTTAGCAATTCATTCTTGCGTACTTCACAGAGTTTTCCACAGAAAATGTGGATGACTTTTCGGTGTCGATAAAAAAATTAGTCCACAAGCGCTGTCAAGATCTTGACAGGAAAAAATACATGCGGATCTGCACGTTTATTGTTTTGTAAGTTATTGATTTTGATTAATGAATATCTTTTTGGTCAAAATTTGAGCGCCTTGGCGCAAGCCCTTTCCCGATGCGGGTTTGCAGGGATTTCCACGATGTTATCCACAACTTCATCCACGCCAAATGTGTGAAAAATACGTGTTAAACCTGCCCCTAGAAAATTTTTAATGTCCACATTTGATTACAGTGATTTCGACTTGCCTATTGTCGAAATTCTTCCGCAAACCTTGTCCCGGCTCGCGCAGGGGAGCCTGGTGGTGCTTGAGGCCGCGCCGGGCGCGGGCAAAAGTACGCTCGTTCCCTTGGCGTTGTTGGGGCAGGGCTGGCTGGGTGAACAAAAGGTTTTGATGCTTGAACCGAGGCGGATTGCGGCGCGCGCCACGGCGGAGCGTATGGCCAGCCTGCTGGGCGAGCGCGTCGGCGAAACGGTGGGTTACCAGATGCGCATGGAACGGCGTGTTTCCTCTGCAACCCGGATTATCGTGGTCACCGAGGGTATTTTGACCCGACTGTTGCAGGATGACCCTGCGCTGGAGGGGGTGGGCGCGGTTCTGTTTGATGAATTCCACGAGCGCAGCGTGCAGGCTGACTTGGGTTTGGCGCTGTGTTTGCAGGCGCAACAAACCCTGCGCGACGATCTGCGCCTGCTGGTGATGTCCGCCACGCTGGATGGCGTCGGCCTAGCGGAACGTCTGGACGCTGCGGTGGTGCAAAGTTCCGGGAGGGTGTTTCCGGTGGCGGTGCATTATGTGCCGCCCGTACGAGCTGCGCCTAGGCAAGCTGTGCGTCTGGAGGCGCATTTGGCGGGCGTGGTCAGGCGTGCGCTGAGTGAAGTTGAGGGGGATGTGCTGGTTTTTCTGCCTGGCAAGCGCGAAATTCAGCGTGCTGCGGATGCCCTGGCGGCGCTTGCCTTGCCAGCGGTGGATGTGTTGCCGCTGCATGGCGAGCTGGAACTTGCAGCGCAACATGCCGTGCTCAGCCGGGATGCTTCGCGTCGCCGAGTGATTCTGGCGACCAATATCGCCGAGACCAGCCTGACCATTGAGGGCGTGCAGGCCGTGGTGGATAGCGGACTGGTGCGGGTGGCGCAGTTTGATCCGGCGAGCGGCATGACGCGGCTACAGACGCAAAAAATCAGCCGGGCGAATGCCGAACAACGACGCGGTCGCGCTGGGCGTCTGAGCGCAGGCGTCTGTTATCGGCTGTGGAGTGAAAGCGAGCAGATGACCTTGGTTGCGCAGACCGAGCCGGAGATTCGGCGTGCCGACATGTTGCCCCTGGCACTGGAGCTGGCGGCGTGGGGCGCAGCGGCAGACGAGCTGTTCTGGCTGGATGCGCCCCCAAACGCGCTGCTGGCTCAGGCGCAGCACACCCTGAAGGCGCTTGGTGCGCTGGATGCGTCCGGGCGTATCATCCCGCATGGTCGCGAGCTTGCAGCCATGCCCCTGTACCCGCGTCTGGCGCATGTGTTGCTGCGTGGCGCGGCGCTTGGGCAGGCGCGTCTGGCCTGTGAGCTGGCGGCGCTGCTGTCCGAACGCGAGTTTTTACGCGGGCAGGCCGCACGCGCGCATAGCGACCTGGCGCTGCGTCTGGAG
>CALKWL010000122.1 GCA_938004235.1 uncultured Gammaproteobacteria bacterium | reverse complement strand
TGAGTGTGTGATTTTTTCCACGCTAAAGCCGGCATACTAGAAGTACTGACGTGGCTGGAAGGCAGACGTGTGCTCTTCCGATCTGCTGGCTATTGGTTTATTCGTTGGCGGCGTGGCGTATGCGTTGGCCTTAATTGTTATCACTATTGCACCTGGATTGCCCGCGCTGCTGCTGAAAGAGGCGGAAGAAGCCACAGGGCTTGACCTTGGTCAGCCTAAACGCGATTTACCCGTTGGTCAGCCAGTACGTGAGCAAAGACAACAGCGTCAGCAGATAGAGATTCAGGCATTGCCGCTTGTTGACGATGATACCGAAGAATTTGAACTGCCAGAGCTACCCGCTTATATGACACGCGTTGATAAGATGATTTGGCCGGATCGCCTGAGCATTAACGGCCGTATCATTGACATGCCAGAAGGCTTTAACACTGACTGGTTGTACACGGTAGCGGAGAAACGAGAGGCGGGGCAACTTGAAACCATTTCCCTCCGTGCGCTGGATGACATCAAAATCAGCCGATTTGGAAATGGGACAGTACCGGCGGCAATGGTTATTGAAGTGTTAGAGGAAACGGGATGTATTGAGAGTATGGGAGAGCGTCAGCCGTATAGCTGGACTGATTCAGGAAAAAAGGTTTTCCCCTCCCCCACCGATTAAATTATTTAGTTAGGAGAAGGTGGTGGACCACTGGTCACCACCACACCACCACCCTCTCCACCACCTATCACCACTACGAAGGAAGGTGACAAATGACAAAGAATTTTAGCCCTATCAGCAACGCTTTACTAATTGCGGTTCATGCCGTTGTCATTTGGGCGTTTTTAAGTTTATCGTATGGCTGGTCTTTAGACCAAACACAAGACTTCATGTCTGCCGTTGTGGGCTTTGAATCGGCAAAGGCGGGGGCGTGGCTTATCCAGCTTGCCCCCCAAATGTTATTGGCGGCGGCGGCGGTTAGCAAGTTAAACAACAATCGCAATATGGCCATTGGTTTAATTGTTGGTGCGTTACTGGTAAATGCCCTTGACGCCTATACCAACGTTGTGACCTTCCAAGAGTGGTGGCCACGATGGGCGGCTGTTCTGGTAGAAAGCGGGCGATCTCCTGAGTTTGTATCCGCAACGGAGCCGGTCGGTAAGTTTATGGCATTTTTGGTAACGTGGTTTGAAGAGGGCGTGAGTATTGCCCTAGGTAGCATGTTGCAATTGATAGCTGATTTAATGCAGGCGATGGGGCGTCGCCCACCGCGCTTTTTTCGTTCGGGCATTGTGGCAGTCGGGGGCTTCGACTTTCGAGGCGTCACCAAACAACAAAAGCAGCAAGCAAAGCAACAGAATTCCCGTCATGGTCAACAGCAACCAGCGGGTAACACCCGCCAGACTGCGCCCGCGCACACTCGACAACGTAACGATAGAGTGAGACATGCACAGAGCCGCCAACAGTGGCCGCAATGACTTGGCGCGAATTTGAACGGGCTTTACTGCTCATGATGCTGTTTTTCTTGACGATAGCGATTATTTACAGGATAACGATATGAATACCAGAACACAGAACGGCCGTATTATTATTCATGATCCGCAATGGTATCAAAGCGGCGCGAATCTACCAGCAACACGTCAACATCAGGACATTACCGACCATGACCGACGAATGGCTAATGTGCGCCCTGGAAACAACCTGTACATTGGCGGGTCAAAGAATCAGCGTTTTGTTGGTTTGAAGCTGGTAGAGACTGACAGTCAAGCAAGCCGGTTTTTTAGCACGTATACACCGTCTTACGGCGTTCCAGAAGAGTACCATATTGGCAGAATGTACACAGAGCCAGCGCAACCAGATCACGGCGGTGGGTACTACTTGTTTGCAACTGATAACCCGCTCCAAATGGTAAACGCTTTTAATCAAGGCGTGATAGTCAACAAGCCTACACGTGGCGCATGGTATGGTATTCTTCGCTGCGAAGGCTATGGGCCTTATGTAGCCTATGATAAAAAGGGGAATACAATCCCCTACGGTCAATGGAATCTTACGAAGAAATTAGCATGTTCGACGCTCATCCCTGTTGAGTTTGTTGGGCATTGGCAAGTGTAGGTGAACAATGAACCCTAGCGAAGAAAAAGCATTTGCAGTTACAGAAAGTGAGTTTTACAAGATCGTTAGCGAACTAAAAGAGGCCAGAAACGCACGGGTGCCTTATCAGCACGATCAATTAGCAATGGCAAATCAAGCAATCGGGATCATGCAATCACGTATTGAGCGCGTGATTGAACGATTGAAGATGATTGAGGTAGGTGAACGATGAAAACTGAACGCAACATTTACAAAGCAATTACCATCCTGTCAATGGTCACAATGCCAGCGGCGGCGGCTATCAACTTCGGTGACGCTGCTTTTGATGCACTGAACGGCCGTACTCATTTTATATTAGCCATCATTGCCGGTGTGTTTACGGGTGTTGGGTTTGAAACCATTGGTATCGTTGCCGGTCATCGTGCGGTAAACTTCTACAGCAAGCAGGATCAACGCTGGGTGATTGCTGCGCTCTCCCTGTTAGCCTATATTGTTATTGGCGTGTGGGAGATGCACAGCATACCCTTTGCGCGGTTTGTGCCTATCCTGTCAGGGCTTGTGTACGTGCTGGCCGGGTTGCAGTCGGAAGCGGAGACAGAAGCGGCTAAGGATGATAGTCAGGCGGCGTGGGAACGGGAACGCACAGAGCGTCAAGATGAGTTTGAGAAGGAATTGAAGTTGAGAGAGTTGGAAGCGAATACGGCCGTAAAGCTGGCGCGGGTTGAGGCGAAAACAAAAGCACCCGCAAAAAGTTCGCAGAAAGTTTCGCAGGTTTCGCAGAACGAATCAGCAGAACCGGTAAAGCATTACGAATGCGTTTGTGGTCGAGTGTTTGAAGGTTCTCGCAGCTATAATGCACACCGTCGTCATTGCGAAACGCCTGCGAATGAACCGGTACGAATTTATGCGAACGGTGCGAAACTGAACGGGGTTGCAAAGGTGGAATGATGGCAAATCCAAT
>CALKWL010000121.1 GCA_938004235.1 uncultured Gammaproteobacteria bacterium | reverse complement strand
TAGAACTCCGCCCCACAGATGAAAATGCGGCAAGCAATCTATGGCTGGCGCAACAGGATGCCGAAGCCAAACAGATGAAAAAAAGCCGCCCCGAAGACCCGCCGGGACACAAGCCCAGCGACTTCGCGCGCTACAACGAAGATATCAACGCCGAGTTCCCACCCGAAGATAAGACTAGCGGCGGCGCCCTGTCTGCCGGGGGCGCGGGCGCAGGCTCCAAACGTCAGGCAAGTGCGCCTGTAGCGCTGAATCTTGGCGAAGCCGACCGTTTGGCGGCAGAGAAAAAAATGGAATTGCTCGACGATGCGCCCAATCCCGCCTGGCGCGCCATGCTGCGCCGCGACACGCCGGAACGTAAAAGCGAGGGCTTGCCGTGGTGAGCCTGAATTCGAGCCAGCCCGAATGTTTTATGAATTCGCGCGATGATCGCGCAGGATATTGTCCGTACAAGGCGTTTTCCGAAGAAGCGCCGTATTGGGTTATACGGTCGACGGAGGAAAATGCCTTGTACGGGCAAGAGACCAGCGAGGGCGGGTGTAATTTATGAAATATTCGGGCTTGATCGCACTCCGACGCATGCGTTACGCCATGTTCGTCGTCCTGCTCGGCCTTGCCCCGTCGATCCAGGCCGAAATCAGTGTTCATGCCAGCATCTCCAACCCCTCACCCAGGGTGCGCGAGGAAGTCTTGCTCACCCTCGAAGTGGTGGACGACCGCTCCATGCTCGAAATGCAGGTTGCGCCGTGGACTGCGCCGGGCTTCAGCCTGCGCCCGCTCAACCCAAGCGTGGAGCGCATCAAGACCGACAACGGCATCCGCATTCTGCATCGTCAGCACTGGGCGGTCATGCCGCTGTACGCCGGAGCCATGACTCTGCAAGCGCCGAGCGTCGAGCTGCGCGCCACAGGGCAGGGACGTTTCAGTCTTACCCCTGCCCCGCTGAGTCTGGATGTGCGCCCGCTCAATCCGCTGCTGCCGGTTGATGTGCCTGTCAGCCGCCTGCACCTCTCGCCTGCAAGCCTGCCCGCCGCCATTCCTCGCGCGCGCCCGTTCAACCTGAGTTTTACCGTTCAGGGCAACGGTCTGTCGGTGCGCGGTCTGCGCCATTGGCTGGATGAAAGTCTGCATGACTCAGGCGAGGTGCGCATCTACCCGCCGGAAATACGCCTGGTTGACAACATCGACCCCGCCAGGCCGCTTCAGCAGCAGGCCGAGATACGCCTGACCTTCGAAGCCGGAACCAGCGGAAACATCACTCTGCCTGAGGTGGTTTTGCCCTATGTCGATCCGCAAGACGGTCTGATCCTCCACGCGCGTCTGCCTGCCGCCGAGTTGCGCAGCGAACACCCGCTATGGTTGCAGGTGCGTCCCTGGTTGCCCTGGGGGTTGGGTGTTACGGTTCTGGGCGTGCTAATGATCTTCGCGTGGCGTTTTGCTCATCCACGCTGGCAAGCGGCACGGCAGCGCCAGTCGAATCTGGCCGCCCTTCACGCAGCGGCAACGCCCAAAGATTTGCTCGCCGTGTGGAAAAGCATCCCGCAAGCGTCCGATGCGTCGGCGCTCCATGCGCGTCTCAATGCGGCTTGTTATGGTCCGATTTCTCTGGATGAGCCTGCGTTCAGGGCGCTCAAGCTGGCCTGTATTGCTCTGGTGCAATCCAGTTGATGATGTTACTTGTCGAGCGGAGGTTTTGCGGGGCTTGGCGCCGACGACGCACACCTCATCATGCTGTCGCCCGACGGCGCTTTGCGTAACAGGCTGCTGAAATTTTCATTTCAGCAGCCTGTTATGGCGGGGCATGGATGTCCCGCGTTCGGTGAGGCTGAAAAACTCATGGATGAGTTTTTCAGCCTCTGTTAATACACTTCCGGCACGTACATTTCCGGCGGCACTGGCTGACGGTAGTACTCGGCGTTGCGTACGCGCTCAGGCAAGACGACGAGCGGACGTTCGACTTCAAAGTAGTTGAATTGGCTCAAAAGATGATGAATGCAGTTGAGGCGCGCCTTTTTCTTGTCCACGGCCTCGACAATCCACCAGGGGGCTTCGGGAATATGTGTACGTTCAAGCATGATCTCCTTGACCTTGGTGTAGTCCTCCCAACGGCGGCGCGACTCAAGATCCATTGGGCTGAGTTTCCATTGCTTGAGCGGATCCTGAATACGGCTGGTAAAACGCAGGTGTTGCTCGTCGTCGGTGATCGAGAACCAGTATTTGATGACCGTAATGCCTGAACGTACCAACATGCGCTCGAATTCGGGCACGCTGCGGAAGAATTCTTCATATTCGTGATCGGTGCAGAAGCCCATCACGCGCTCAACGCCGGCGCGGTTGTACCAGCTGCGGTCGAACAGCACGATTTCGCCGGCGGCGGGTAGGTGAGCCGTGTAGCGCTGGAAATACCATTGGGTGCGTTCGCGGTCGTTGGGTGCGGGCAGGGCGACTACGCGGCAGACGCGCGGGTTGAGGCGTTGGGTGATACGTTTGATCACACCACCCTTGCCGGCTGCATCGCGGCCTTCAAACAGGATGACGATTTTTTGCTTGGTGTGTTGTACCCAGTCTTGCAGCTTGACCAGTTCGCCCTGCAGGCGCAAAAGCTCGCGGAAGTAGTGCAGGCGTTGGTTGCGCGTCGCCTCGTCGTGGGGCGTCGCATCCAAGCCGAGGACATGGTCGGCGAGGTCGTCTTCAAGTTCAAGCTCAAACGATTCGTCAAAGCTGTCGAGTCGTTCCTGGTTGAGGCGGGCGAGGCTGTCGTCATCGGTCGGCTGCATGGCTTTCATTCCTTGAGGGAGGTTACAAGGGCGCTAGCCTGAAGGGTTTGTGTGACGAGCAGATTTCAGCCCGTTTCCCGGCGTCTTCTCATGCCGGGTCGTTTATGAAGAGGTCTCAGGGGATTTTTTTCCAGCCGAGGCTACGACAATAGTCTGACCCTGTGTAATGCCGTCCTTGGGTCTGAGGCGATTCCACTCTCGTAACTGGGCGACCGAGACATTGAAGCGCTTGGCGATGGAGTGCAGGGTATCGCCTTTTTTGACGGTATAGGTTGTCGCTTTCGAGTCGGACTTATCAACCGTTTTGCGCGCGGCGGCTTGCGTTGTTGATTTGTTACGTCCATCCGGGGCGGCTGCGGCGCTGTCCGGAGGTTCACAATACACGGTCAGTTTTTGTCCAGGCTTGAGGGCGGATTTGGCGCTAAGCTTGTTCCACGAGGCCAGTTCGCTGGGCTTGACGCCATATTTGCGCGAAATATTGAAGAGGCTGTCGCCTGCGCTGACCGAATGAATGGTGGGTTTGACGGTGTAACGCTCCTTGGCGGCGATCTTGAGCGGGTCGGGTTGAGCGCTGCTTTCGACCTCGGCGACGCTATCGCTGCGTTGCCCGGCCATCATCCGGTTGGACGGAATGAGAGATCGGAAGAGCGTCGTGTAGGGAAAGAGTGTAGATCGCGGTGGTCG
>CALKWL010000120.1 GCA_938004235.1 uncultured Gammaproteobacteria bacterium | reverse complement strand
ACTCATCGCCTTCGGACTCATCGCCTTCGGACTCATCGCCTTCGGACTCATCGCCCTCAGAATCGCTCGACTCTAAACCCTCACCTTCGCTGTCGCCCTCGTCAGCGTTCGACTCCCCGTCCTGCGGATCGTCACCCTCTTGGCCGTCCTCACCATCGTCGTAATTGCCAGACTGCTTTTCATCCTCGTCGTCACCGTCATCAGACTGCTGCGGCTGCTGAGGGGGCGGCTGCTGCTTCATCGACTTCATTCGGTGATGGATTTCCTCGGCAACCTTGTAACTGTCTTCAGTCGATTCGATCTTGAGTAGCATTGGCTCGATGTCGTCGCCAAGCTTTTCAACGAAGTCGGCAATCTCGTGCTGAACCGTCTGCATGTACCGCTTGAACACGTCCTGACCTGACCAAGCGCGGATCAGCGGAACCATCAGGATCGAAACCAGAGCGTTCTTATCACCGGCTGCTTGTGCTTTCTCTACCTCTGGCTTGACGAACTTCTCAATGAAGAAGTGGTGCAGACGATCAATGTTGTGAGTGCTTCCGAAGAAGCGCTGACCAATCTTCCGTTCAACGAAGGGGTCTTCCACGATGTTCATGGTCGATCCAAAGCCGTCGCTGATCGACCGCTTCATCAGTTTGAAGTTGGTAAACAGCAGATGACCGACTTCGTGATCTAGAAAACCCTGAATCGCGTCAATAAGGGCATCCGAAGCATTGTCCGGAATAAAAGGAATGTTGACTTGCTGCGGCTCGCCTTCATCGTTATACCGAACGTAGGCGTTCATTCCGCGCTGAGTAACCTCGATGTCGCGACCTGAAAGGATTTGCGCGACTTGCTTGGTTGCTTGACGGATAACCTCGATTCTGTCCATTTATACCTCCTGTCTCTCTCAGTGCTGACTTATGATGGAATAGCAAAGAAGGGGGGTCAATCTTTTCGAACTGCCCCGTCAGTAACGCCGCGTTAAGCTGCAAACACTAAAGCTTTCGATGCGCCAGCGTAAAGAACGAGCCGAATGTTCCTATCCTCGTACACCTCGTAACAGTCGGATTCTAAAACCTTTTCGATGTGTTCATTAGAGGTAATTATCTCCACTGCCTCGCACAAGCAGATCACCGTCGGCACTGGCAAAGGCAATGCATAAATCCGATTGGCCATTGAGAAACTTCTTCGTTTTCCCTTTTATTCCTAAAATTAATAAGATTAGTTACGGTCATTGTAGTCCCCTGTTATTCAGTCACTTTTAAGTGATTGTTATCGTCGCTTCTCTTTTACTTTCAACATCTTAAGTGACTCCTGGTATCAAATCTGGCACATCGACGTGTCATTTAAAATCAACCAGTTACATCGTGTCACTTAACGCGAGTGTGCCCAAATTGTGCCAAAAAAATGCCGCTCACGGAGAGCGGCGGTTTGGAGGAGGTGTATGGAATTCGGTCGTAATTATAACCTATCTAAAATCTCAAATCGACAGACGGTAATGCCGTCTCGTACAAGCTCTTCGCTGTGTGTGGTCGCCCAATCGCTCGGGTTGTACTCTGGAAACCAGGTGTCGCCTTCATACTCACCGTTGACGAACGTCAGATACATACGGCTCGCGTATGGCATGGCTTGCTCGTAGATCGAAGCGCCGCCAATAACCATGCGCTCTTCGCTGGGGTCGCCCTTGAGTGCAGCTTCCAGGTTGGACATCAGCACGACCCCGGAATACCCGCGAGACAGATCGTCAGTCACTACAATGTTGGTTCGTTCTGGAAGCGGGCGTCCAATCGATTCGAACGTCTTGCGCCCCATGATGATCGTCTTGCCGAGCGTATTCTTTTTGAACCAAGCAAAGTCTTCCGGAATGTGCCATGGAAGTCTATTGTCCAACCCTATCACTCTCTTATCGGCCATAGCGGCGATTAAGCTGATCATCTGTCGAATCTCCGGTCGTAGTGTAGAACTCGCGATTGATCAGGCTTGGCGAAGTCGAGAATTGCATCTACCACAAGGTGTTCGTTAAGTGCCGTGAACTCTCGCACGTACAGCGACCAGCGACGGCGACTCTTCCACTCGCACTCTTCATCGAAGTAACCACGGATGCGCTTGCACGCCTGCTCTTCGCTCATTTCGCCGCTCTCAATGCGCTTCTCGTATCTTTCGAGAAGAGTGTTCAGCGGTGAATCGACAAAGACCGAAATGACACGCATCCCGTATGCTTTGCCCATCCTGATGAACCGGCCGGCACCGTTGGGCTCAACAACCAGTACAGCGGGACCGCTTGCGGTCTTTCGCGTGAATTCCGCACGCTCCAACCCATACAAGTTGCCGTTGAACTTTTTCCACTCCAACATCTGCCCCGTCTCAACGCGCTGACGAAACTGTTTTTCACTGACGAAGTGATAATGCTGACCATCCACCTCGCCCGCCCGCATTGGGCGAGATGTTGTGCTGACAAGGCGATTCATGCCAGCTTGAGCAAGGTATCGCTCCAGTGTTGACTTGCCACTCGCCGAAGGCCCCGTAATCGTTACGAGCGTCTTCATGCCGCAAGCACCCACACAATCGCATCGCGACCGCTGACGGTCTTACGACGCCTACCACTGTCGCGGATCAGACCGCGTTCCTCCAATTCTTTGCGACGCGGACGCACGGTGTTTCCGGACAACTTCAGCCCCAGCTCAATTTCCTCCAGTGTTGCGCCCTTTGCTGGGCGCTTGGCAATGAAGTCGTAAACTTTCGCACGAAGCGTTTTGGTGTTCGCCGTCTTCTTAGCGGCGATTGATGTTTGTCTGACCGGCATATTACCTCCTTAGTCAGTTATGACTGATGTTCGTAATGGCAAATTCACCATGTATTTCTTTCGCTGCGCGATCATAAGCAAGCGCGGCATTAGTTTCGTAGAGGTTTCTCCTGATAGCGAAGTAAACATCTATAAGCTCTTGCCCTTCTAAGTAATACATGTCAGTCATCTGTCGCTTACTATGATATTAGAGTATCACATCGGTCATACGATGTCGGGTTTATCTAATACTTACTTCCCTCGTAATCGCGGAGCCTTACAAAGCGCGGGTGTCTTAGAGATTTATCTGCCGTTTCCTCATGGAACTCTACTTCCGCGAGTCTTCCGATCACTTCATCCCGTAGCTGCCAAAACTCCTTACGCTGCTGATCAGAGAAGCCACCGCCGACATTCACTTGAACGCCGCTGTAATCCACGATTAGCCCGCCCAACATTCCTTCGTACTTGCCTGTACCTTCGAACGCTCCAACCACTCTGATATCGACGGACTGGCAATCCTTGATCTTCATCCACGCCTTGTTGCGCTTGAAGTGATACGGGGAGTCGGGGTCTTTAACAATGACACCTTCAAGTCCGCGTGATCTGAACTGGTTGTAGAACGCCAGCACCTCGTCGTGCGAGCTTGCCATGTACTGCGGAATCAGATTTAGCTGGTCAGTTTCATCAACGTTTTCGAACCAAGCTTTCAGATGGCGTCTGCGATCTACCTGCTTACTCGTCGTACCGAGCGAGGCGAACTGACTGAGCGGCATGAGGTCAAAGATATGGAATTCGGCGTCGATCGCCTGCTTGTCCTTTCGTCTAACCTCACTCACCGTCTTGTTGAACTCACCAGACAAGACTTCCCCGTCAAACACGTACGCCTCAGAAAGCTGAGCCCTCTTGAAAGCTTTAACCAGTGCATGCGAAAGATGATCGAAGGTCGTGTACTCCTTGCCGCTCCTGCTGTAGAACGTTGCCTTGTATCCATCCACAAATGCCAACACACGAACGCCATCCAGCTTTGGCTCAATGCGGACAGGCCACTTCTTGATGCTTTTCTCGTCATATTTGGCGGCAAGCATACAGCTGAATGTTGGCACAAGCCCCTTAAATACCTTATTGACCGTTGACGCGCCGATGCCGCAGCGCAAATCCTTGTTGATGATCATCGCCAGCAGTCTGCTACTGTTTGGCGACATCATGTTGAACGCGTGATCCACCTCGTCTCGCGCTGCGCCACCAGACAGCTCTCTTGCTGCAAGTTTTTCAAGCAACTCGAAAGCGCCCACATCTTCAAAGTGCGAACAACCGTTCTGATTGATTATTGGCGTAACGTTCAAGCCATAAGTCAAGAACGGATTCAGCGCGATCTTTAGAACGTTACGCAGCATCTGGCTGTCATTCTGCCGCAACACTTCACCCTTCGCCGCCCCGCTAGCCTCACTTACTTGAGCCAGCACCTCATAGATGTCGTCTGAAGTAACCATCAGCTACGCAACCACATAAGCAAACTAACAAAGATCAGTACGGTCGGGGCCGCAACTGTCACAACAAAAACCAACCCTTGTACAACTGTCATCAATTATCTCTCATCTGTTTTGCCAGATCAGCGAGAGTCTTTGGCTTGCTCAACGACTCCGGCTGTTTCTCCGTCTCTTCCTGAATTGCCGCATTGATTGCGTCTGCATAGCTGGCGCTAATAGGCGCTGGCGTCGGGTCCGGCTGTGGTACAGCGGGGCGCGCTTTAACAGGCGCTGGACGCTCCACGCTAGGACGACCCATTCCGACGGGGAGGTTAGGAAGCTTGCTGTTGTTACTGGCCGCAAGGTTCCAGCCGCGAGCATAACCCAGTGATGACTTATTTATCTTCTCAACGGGAATCTCTACGTTCGGGCGCGGAATGTAGTACAGCGCTTCACCCTTCTCTATCTCTTCGCGGCGCATATCTCGCGCAGGACAGCGGCCACGCTTGATTGCCGTGAAGCACTCGCCGTACAAATCACCCTCCTGCTTGAAGTTACCCTCGTTATAACGAGCGCCCAGGTGTACACAAACCGCGTACGCCTTCTTCTGTTCAAGAACCGGGCAATCAAGGTAGTAGGCGTTATCACCGCCCGCTGACATGCCTACTGGAATTTTCTCGCTCATAGTTACCTCCTACCAGCTTCCGTAATGATCCGGACGGCTGGGTTTTTGCGGTGCAGACGGGGTGATGCAAGCGGCCTGCTTGTACTCGTGCTCTACCTCGACTTCTAACTTATTGTCGAAGTGGCCGTTGTAGATGTCGATACCGATATGCTTAAGATCGGCAGCCGTGACGCCAGCCTTCTCCAGTGTGATGTTGGTGGAGGTTGCGATGTAGTTCAAGTTTTCAATATCCTGTTCGCTTATCGTAAACTCACACTCCTGAACCGCGTAGCCGCGCTCCGTCTTGTCGCTTACAATCTTTTGTGTGTACCTGTGAGCGGACAACTTGTGCGCGAACTGCATCACCTTGAACTGTCCGTCAGCGCCAACGCGACCCCAGCGACGAATCATCAGAGTGCGGCCAGTAACGTCATTAACCAGCAACACCACGTCGTAATCTTTGGTGCCGCCGTTATGCTCAAGTGACGTATGTTCTAACTTGTAACCCATACTATTCTCCTGCCTATCTCCATCCTCACTGTGCTTACAGTTTAGCGATCATTCTGCGGGGGTGCAATCACTACTGACTTACCCGGAGTTTGATTGCCGTAAGCTTGTTCAGTGTCGTAGCCCTCTTGAATGCGTCAACAACCTCTGCGCTTGAGCATTCGTTTGGGTCTTTGCCCTTCGGGAGAACTGCGATCCTTACAGTGAAACCTAGTGAGCGCAACTTCTCGCCGCTCTCAACCGCTGCGTCAATCGCCTTCTTTTCCGAGTCCCACATAAAAGTAACCTCGCGCAGTCCGTGACGCCTCAATACAAGGAACTGCCCTAGCTGGTCGCGAGCGTCATCGTCACTGGCAGACATGTGTTTGCCGAACGTGCCTATTGGAACTACTTGCGCAGTGCCAGCGTCTGATCGCATAGCGACATGAAGCGACATAACGTCGAAGACGCCCTCGCCCACCACGATGGAAGCGGCGGATTTTGCCCGGTGACCGTTAAAGAGGTAGCGTCCGGTGGATGCGAACCCTGGCGGGAACAGGTACTTCTTGGAGGCTTTGCCGGTGATATCCCTGCCCTGGAACGAAACCAGCGTGCCGTCCATGTCGTAGATTGGCACGATCACACGGGAGTCATAGCGCTGTTTGGCTTCCTCGCCGTTCCATTGGTAGGCAAATGAGCCGGAGAAGCAGTACCGCAGTCCAAAGTGCGTAGCCGTTTCGATGTCGATGCCGCGATCCTCAAGATACTGGAGGTTGCAACCGCTTATCGGCAGTTCGACCGATTCCGGAATGACTAGCTTTGTGGGCTCACCCGTATCTATTTGGGTGTCTTGCCGTTTCGGCCTCCAGCCGATTTCCTCAGCCAATCGCTGCAGGTACTCAAACGTTTCCCTGTTTGAGATACCAAGCTCTTCCCGAGCGAAGCTGAACTTGTTGAACTTGGTGTTGCACCTGAAGCAGTTCCCCAGTCCGGATTCTTCGTTGAGATAGACCTTCCAGCGATTGTCACCGCAGGAGGGGCAGTCCTTGACATTCAGCTGCCGCCCAGAACTGCCATACGT
Organism: uncultured Gammaproteobacteria bacterium; assembly: GCA_938004235.1. Classification (GTDB taxonomy): domain Bacteria; phylum Pseudomonadota; class Gammaproteobacteria; order Halothiobacillales; family Halothiobacillaceae; genus Thiofaba. Next base: position 493 of record CALKWL010000120.1, on the reverse strand, counting down.
CTGCTTGTAATCAACGCCAAGATCGTCTAGGAGATAGGTCGGCTCGACCGCCTCCAAGACTTCTGCGAGTTCCTGTCTCATGCCGCTCCAAGCACCGCGAGACAGAATTGCATACGCGCCAAATCCTGCTTAATCTTGATCGTGAATCCGCCGGCCTGGTTTCGGGACGCAGCAAAGTACAACCTGGCTTCCTCGTTCTGCTGCTCTTCCTCGGTCTTGTTGATGGAAATCACAAGGTCGGCAATACGAATCTTATTGAAGTCTTCCGCGACATGCTCAGCCTTTGCCACGTCAGCCTTGAAGCCGTCACGGTTCGTCTGCGTGGCCGAGATTACGGCGAACCCCTCTTCCTGCGCTACAGCACGAACACCGACCCAAACATTTTTCGAATTGGCGATTTCATCGTTCATTCGCATATCTGGTGCCATGATATCGAGGTAGTCGATATAGACCGCATCGAACATTACCCCTTTGGCCTTGTAATGCTGAATGA